>JAQGKA010000394.1 GCA_028290355.1 Tardiphaga sp.
AATCGAACCCGAATAAACGGTTTTGCAGACCGGCGCGTAACCACTCCGCCACATGGCCCCATGGGCGATTTGTTACAGAGGGTTGGCCATTTAGGCAATGCCCTGCGTCATCGCCATCTGGACGATCGTTGTCGATTTCCAACGGTACCCGGCCCAATGCTGCAATTTCGACACTTAAGCGCGCACTTTTTCCAAGTGTATGGTTTAAGCCGGATCGAATGGGACGGGCCTGCGGTTAGCAGGAGAGGGACGGCTAACGCTGTCGGCCGGCGGTCAGCAGGACGCGCACCAGCCGTCGGGAAACGGCTCCAGCGGCCAGGTCATGTCATTGTCGTTGGCGGCCTGCGGAATCGGTGCGAAGAACATCGCCTGGCCGTGCAGATCGTCATGCGCTTCAGCCGCGATTTCGGTCCGGACCGCGTCCAGCAAAAGGTCGAGTTCGGCTTCGCTCATATCCACGCTCCCTGTTAGAGCGCAATCTGGCGGAAACACTTTGTCGGCGCGTTGTGCGGATCGATCAAATTGTATCGATCCGGCTGCGCTATCGGCCATGGTTACCGAAGCGTTTACGCGCGCAGATCAATTCGATCTGTTGGATGATGATCGAACGATCGACGACTACCATTGTAAACGAGTGTCGTTCGGGTGCGCCGATTTACAATTGTATACTCCAAATCAATAGAACCCATGACATGAAATCGGTAGACATGGTGGCAGTGTCGCGATTCGCGACCATGCGATAAATCTTTCGCGTCCGACATCCACCACGGTGCTGATCAAGAGGTGAAGCATGCGGCCCTCGCGTCGCGAATTTGTGAAGTGGGTGACGGCTACTGGCATTACGCTCAGCCTGTCGCGGATGGCGACAGCAGCGAGTGCACCGTTCGATTCGCATGAGATTTTGCCCGGCCAAGGCGCCTTCAACCCCGCGGCCACGGGTGCCGGCCGCGTCGATGGCGTCGCCAAGGTCACCGGCGCAAAGCTTTATGCCTCCGATTTTCGCGCCGTGGACATGCCGGGCTGGCCCGCCACCACCTCGCACGCAATCCTGATCCGCGCGCCCGACGCGACCCATGTCTATATCGGCATGGACCTGGCGCGCCTCACCGGCCCGATGAAGCCGACCGTGGTCGTCACCGCGGCCGAGATCGACGGCATCGGCCTCACCGTTCCCGCCTATTATACCGGCGACCTGTTCTGCCCGCTCGGCAAGACGCCGCTGTATATGGGCCAGCCCGTCGCACTGCTGATCTTCGAGACGTTCGACGCCTACGACCGCGCGCGTCTCGCCTTGCGCGACAACACCTTTGTGAAGTTCGGCGAAGAGACCGGCCCGGTGTCGATGCCGCCGTTCGCCGCGTTCCGGTTCACTCGCGTTGCCGGCGCCACACCGGATGCACCCGACGTCTATTCGCCGATCCTGGCCGGCTGGGTCAGCCCGGGCAAAATCCAGAACACCGAAATTCCGGTGTGGGCGCCGTTCGCCAAGGAAACGACGGATCCGTACGGCGTCGCCGCACGCCACGGCGAGGCGATCCGCGCCGAACTCGACGCCAACAATGCCGACATGCTGGTGCTGGATCGCCAGTTCGACACCCAGTCGATCGATCCGATGTTCCTGGAGCCGGAAACCGGACTCGGCTGGTACGACGGCAACAGCAAGCAGCTCGAACTGGTGCTCGGCGTGCAGTCGCCCTTCGACACCACGGAATCGCTCGGCGAGCTGTTCGGCAAGGCCAAGGCGCCGTTCAAGCCCGCGAAGATCCATTCGAACTACGCCCATATGGGCGGCGGCTTCGGCGGCCGCGATCACACGCCGTTCATGTTTTACACCGCTCTCGCCGCGATGTTCTTCCCGGGCCGCCCGGTGCGACTGGCCCATGATCGATACCAGCAATTTCAGGGCGGCACCAAACGCCACGCCATCAAGATGCATTCGCGCATTGGTATCGACCGCAAGACCGGCAAGATCCTCGCTTTCGCCGCGGACCATGTGCTGGACGGCGGCGGCCTCGCCAACTTCTCGCCCAATGTCGCGACCGTCGCGGCCAATGCCGCCATCGGCATCTATGACGTTCCAAAGGTCGATGTTACCACGGTGGCGCTGCATTCGCGCGGCGTGACCGCCGGCTCGATGCGTGGCTACGGCACGTTGCAGACGATGAGCGCCATCGAGGTGCTGATCGACGAGGCCGCCACCGAACTGAAACTGGATCCGATCGACTTCCGCCGCCGCAATGCGCTGAAGCAGGACGGCCGCACCATGGCCGGCAACCGCTACATCGTCTCGGTGCGCACTCCGGAAATTCTCGACAAGCTCGAGCAGCACGCGATCTGGCAGACCCGCGTTGCCGAGAAATCGAAAGCGAAGCCGGGCTTTCTGGTCGGCACCGGCGTGGCCTGCGTCACCAAGGATTACGGCAGCGGCGGCGACTGTTCGAACGGCCGCGTCGAACTTGGCCCTGACGGTCGCATCGCCATCTGGAACGATCATACCGAGATGGGCACCGGCGTTGGCACGGCGCTGGCCAACCGCGTCGCTCTGCATCTCGGCGGCATTTCCGATGAAGTCGCGGTCGCCCAGGTCGGCGTGTTCGAAGCGTTGGGCATGGTGACCTCCGGCAATTCCTACACGATGGACCAGAAGACCCAGGATTCGCTGGAGAAGAACCCGCGCTGGGTGCCGGCGACGAGCTCCCCGACCTCCGCCTCGGTCGGCGCCCATGTCGGCACCCACGCGCCGGCGGAAGCCGCCAAGGTGATCTTCCAGTTCGGCCTGTGGCCGGCGGCCCTGCTGCTGTGGAAGATCGCGCCGTCCGATCCACGCGCCAAGGATTTTGCCAAGGCGCAGTGGAAAAACGGCGAACTGACGATGGCCGCGCTGCCGCCGTTGCCGCTGAAGATGCTGGCAGCGACCGCCCATGCGCGCGGGTTCGTCACCGGCGCGGTGGCGCACGGCTTCTCGCGCTGGGAATGGTCGCGCGCGCGCTTCCTGCTCGGTGGTGTTCAGTACCGGGCAGAAATCGACGCGCTCGCGGTGCGCCGCGGCAACGGGCCATTCCAGCGGCTCGACCGCGTCAGCGTCAAGTTTCCGCCGACCGACAACAACCGCATCGGCACCTCCTACACCTCGATGTGCGGCACCACGGTGCGGGTCGAGATCGAGAAGGCCACCGGCATTCTCAAGATTGCAAAAGCCTACAGCGTGCTCGAATGCGGCCAGCCGCTGGTGCCCGATCTCGTACTCGGCCAGGCGCAGGGCGGCTTCGCGATGGGTTTCGGGTACGCGCTGCTGGAATCGCTGCCGCCCTACGAGGGCGGCCCCGGCAACGGGCAGTGGAATCTCGGCCAGTATATCGTCGCACGCGGCTCCGATCTGCCGCTGCACGATCTGGAGATCGAGATGCTGCCGCCGCTGCCGAATGAGCCGCCGAAGGGCATTGCGGAGGTCGTCATGATCCCGGTCGTGCCGGCGTTGCTCAACGCCATCTTCGACGCCACCGGTCGGCGCTTCCAGTCGCTGCCAGTGACCCAAAGCCTGCTCAAGGGAGCGCTCGCGTGACAACACTGAGCATAACCATCAACGGCAAGGCGCACGGTCCGACCGACGTGCGCGACGATCTCAGCATGAACGATTTTTTACGTGAAAATCTCGGCATGACCGGCACCAAGTTCGGCTGCGGCGCTGCGCAGTGCCTGAGCTGCGCGGTCATTGTCGATGCGCCGGACGGCACCAGCTCGACGAGCCCGACCTGCGTCGTCTCGGCGGTGGATTTCAACGGCATGGCGATCCGCACCGTCGAGGGTCACGCGAAGAACGGCGAACTGACAGTTCTGCAGAAGGCCTTCATCGAACACTTCTCGTTCCAGTGCGGCTACTGCACCGCCGGCTTCCTCAACGAGGGCCAGGTGCTGCTCGAACGTCTGGCGAAGGCGCCGGTGGCACGCGATGGTCTGGAAGCCTTGATCACCGAAGCGCTCGACGGCCACCTGTGCCGCTGCACCGGCTACATCAAGTACCACCAGGCCGTGCGCGACGTGATCCTCGCCGATCCCCGGCGCTATCTCGTCTGACTCAAGTGATTGCCGCGCTGACGCGCATCAGGAGCAACCGAAGATGACGCAGATGTGGGGCAGGGCGCGTGTGGCGGTCGCGACGCTGGCGATGAGCATGCTCACCGCCTATGCGGCGGCCGACGTGTCTTCTGACAAACTCGCGTCGCCCGAAAGTTTCTCG
>JAQGKA010000395.1 GCA_028290355.1 Tardiphaga sp.
ACTTCTTTTTCCACTGCATCCAGCTTGATGTTGAATTTCCCTTCTTCAACGGCCTCTTCGGTTTCCAGCAGGCCAAGAATATGGATCCTTGCCTTGCACAGGAGGGCCAATTCAATAGCATAATCCGTTTTTTGACGTGAGTGCAACAGATTATCCACAGGCAGTACAATTTCAGAAAACCCCGGCTTGCCTGCTTTGGTTTGTACAGTAATAACGGGGCAGTCGGCATGCTCCACCACGCGGTTGGCATTGCTTCCCTGCCTCTTTCATCGCGTGCTTGATCGAGTTGAGTTTGGTGCGAAGCGAGCTGTCCACCATGCGGCTGCCGAGCTTGACGACAAGCCCGCCGATGATGGACGGATCGATTTTCACGTTGAGCGCAACGTCCTTGCCCGTCACTGTCTTCAGCGCGGTCTTGAGGGCGTCGAGATTCTTGTCACTGAGCGGCTCGGCGACGGTAACGTCGGCCGTGGCTTCGCCCTTGAACTTGGCGACCAGCGCGCGGAAGGCGCGGATCACGTCGCTGACCGCGAACAGGCGGCGGTTGGCGGTGAGAACTTTCAGGAACTTAGCGCTGATACCTGATATCTCGGCCTTCTCCAGCACCGCGGCGAGCGCCTTGGACTGGACCTCTGCCGAAAATACCGGGCTGCGGACCAGGCGCGCCAGGTCGGCGCTATCGGCCAGCATGGCAGAAAACTTGTCGAGATCGGCCTTCACCGCATCAACGGATTTTTCGTCGCGCGCCAGCTCGAACAGAGCTGTTGCGTAACGACCGGACATTCCCGAAACCGACGGATCTTCTGCTGCCACGAATGCGCTCTTCAGGCTGTCAAATTCGCAAGGGAAAAACTATCGCCAAATTCGGCGCTAGCGATCCAAGTCCTTGGAATTCAAGCGGGACTTCGATTCTCAGGCCAGTGCAAAGCGCTCCGGCCCGTTCAAATCGCGGCTTTGCTAACATAGCGCGCGCGCGGGTGCAACGCGATGAAAGCGTTTGGCGATGCCATGTCGCAGGTGCGCGGCAAGAATCGTTTGAGGGTCGCTGGCGATACGCGAAGAGATCCTGTGGCTGACTCTATTATCCGTCTTTCCGGGGCGCCCCGGCGTCGCCGATCGCCTCGAAGGCCCCGTGGCTCATTGCGAGTTTCCGGGAGGTGCGCGGTTCACCGCAAATAAAAACGTGGCTGCACGTTCTGGCAGGCCATCGGCCGCAGCCCACGCTCCGCGAGTCGTCTGCTTAACATTTACTTACCGAATGCTGGCCATGCCCAGCGATCACTTTGCTTTACAGTATTAATTCGTATTCGACAGTATATAATTCAGTTAATAATTCGTTAATGCAGTCTGCTAGCCGTCTTATTACCTATCACAAGATGTTTCATGTGGTCATGGAACGATTTGCTTGCCTACTTTATGCCTCATTAAGCCTTCAACGGTGCCTGCATCGAATTGGGACGGGGGTTCCACTTGTCATATATGTGGCAATACTGTCTGAGGGACTATTAAATATGCTGCGAAGCGGAAAATCGATGCTGGGCGCTGTCGTCCGGCCACGTACTGCGGTGGCAATGATTGCCGCGACACTTCTGATCGGCGGGACCGTTTCCGAGGCTTCGGCCAAATCCCGGCACCACCATCATCGCCATCATCACGTCAGCAAGTCGTCCTTGCTCGACGCCAACGCGTCGATCGGTTCAACCGGCGGCCGCAGCTTTTCCGGCATGGCGTCGTTTTACGGCAATGAATCCGGCAGCCGCACCGCGTCCGGTCAGCGCTTCAACCAGGGCGCCATGACGGCGGCCCATCGCTCATTGCCGTTCGGCACCAAGCTCCGCGTCACCCACGGCGGCCGCAGCGTCGTCGTCACCATCAACGATCGCGGACCGTTTATCCGTGGCCGCGTGCTCGACCTGTCGAAGGGGGCTGCCAGCGCCATCGGCCTGACCAGCCGCGGCGTCGGTCGTGTCGTCGCCGAGGTGATGTAAGCAACGGCGCCTCGCCGGACTGATCTCACAAGCTCAGTAAGCGTTGCGTCGCGTATGCGTTCAGTAACAAGGCCCGCCGTCAGCGATGACGGCGGGCTTTTTGTTTGCTGACACAAGACTGTCATTCCGGGTTAGCTCGCAGCTGGCGCTGCTCCCGCCCCGGAATGACAACATCAAAGAAAGCTCTGCGGATCGACGTCGACTTCGAGCTTGAGATTACCTGTGGTCTTCGGCGCGTGCGCGAGCCAGTCGCGCAGGTAGCCGGACATGTCGACGTTGCGGGCCGACTTCACCAGGATTCGAAAACGGTAACGGCCCTTGATCACCGCGAGCGGTGCTTCGGCGGGGCCGAGCACCTGGATGCGCTCGTCGATCGGCGCGACGCTGGCCAGCTTGCGCGCAAAGCCTTCTGCGGTGGGGCGGTCGCCGGCGGAAATGATCAGGCTGGCGAGCCGGCCGAACGGCGGATAGCCGGCGCGTTCGCGGGCTTCGATCTCGGTGGCGTAGAAGGCTTCGCGGTCGGCGGCGACCAGCGCCTTCATCACCGGATGCTCGGGCTGGTGAGTCTGCAGATAGCCGATGCCGCGGCCCTGCTCGCGGCCGGCGCGGCCGATCACCTGGTTGAGCATCTGGAAGGTGCGCTCGGCGGCGCGCGGATCGCCGTTGCCGAGCCCGATATCGGCGTCGATGACGCCGACCAGATTGAGTCGCGGAAAGTTATGGCCCTTGGCCACCAGCTGGGTGCCGATGATGATATCGACGCGGCCCTCGGCGATCTCGGTCAGCTCAGCGCGCATGGCGTCGATCGAGGTGACGAGGTCGCTCGATAGCACCATGGTGCGGGCATCGGGAAACAGTTTCGAAGCCTCTTCCTGCAGGCGCTCGACGCCGGGGCCGATGGCGGCCAGCGATTCCTCGGCGCCGCAATGCGGGCAGAGATGTGGGCGCGGGGTCGAGAAGCCACAGTGGTGACAGACCAGCCGTTGGCGAAACCGGTGATCCACCAGCCACGCGTCGCAGATGTTGCAGGAGAAGCGATGGCCGCAGCCGCGGCACAGCGTCAGCGGCGCATAGCCGCGGCGATTGAGGAACAGCAGCGCCTGTTCCTTGCGATCGATGGCGATCTGCAC
>JAQGKA010000397.1 GCA_028290355.1 Tardiphaga sp.
TAGAATCCTTGTCAATCGGGGGCGCTGCGACGTTATTTCGGTTCCCAGACGCGACTGGCATCGCCGTCAAATTCCAGGCCGCAGAACGCGCCGCCCTGGTAGAAATCGCTGACGGGATCGGCGGGCAATTTGGCCTGCTCGGCCATGGCGTGCTCGCGATGGTCCTCGGCCTTGCCGATCGGGCGATAGCCGAGTTGGTAGGCGCGGGAATTGTCCCACCACGCGCGCTCGTTGTACGAGGCGCCGTACATGATCTCGAAATGGATGTCGGGATGTTCGAGCCCGATTTGGCACAGTTGCACCAGGTCCTCCGGCTTCAGCCAGATCGACAACCGGCGCTGATCCAGCGGCCTGTCGCCGAAATTTCCGATCCGGAGACACGTCACCGAAAGCCCGTGCTTGTCGGCATACAGCGCGCCGAGCGCTTCGCCGAACACCTTGCTGACGCCGTAGCGGCTGTCCGGCCGCGCGGTAACGTCGGTGCCGATCTTGCTGTGGCGCGGATAGAAACCCATGGTGTGGTTCGAGGAGGCGAAGATGATGCGCTTGACGCCCTTCTTGCGCGCGGCCTCGAACAGATTGTAGCCGCCGATGATATTGGCCTGCAGGATGGTGTCCCACGGCCCCTCCACCGAAAAGCCGCCGAAATGCAGGATGCCATCCACGCCCTCGCAGATCGCCTCGACCTGCGCGAGGTCGGCGAGATCGGCCTGTTTGAATTTTTCCTTCGGTGACAGATTTGGCGGCGGCGTGAGATCGCTGAGCAACAGATCCGGATAGATCGGCGGCAATAACTCCCGCAGCCGCGTGCCGATCCCGCCCGACGCACCCGTCATCAATATCCTTGGCATTCCATTCCCTCGTTTTGCAGCGTTTCGTCGAGTATGGCGTGGCAGCGCTGGCGCGGCAAGGGACGGTGCAGACCTCTTTGCTGCATCTACCTCAGACGTCGTCATCCTGAGGTGCTCGCCCTCTTGGGCGAGCCTCGAAGGATGCGGCGACGGGCGCAAACGGCGCATCCTTCGAAGCGCGCAAGGGCGCGCACCTCAGGATGACAGCAGTGTGCGTGGTAAGTCAGTTAAGAGCGATGGATCGTAGACTTGCTTGCTGCAATGACATGCCGATGATAGCAAAACGTCACTAGCGAGGAAGCTGCACCAATAACAACAAAAGGACCCAACAAATGTCCGAAGTCACCACTTCCGCCGGCTGGCAGCCGGCGACGTATTATCCCGACCCCGCGATTCACGCGGTCGATCCGCGCTTCGAGAAATACTGGATCAAGCTCGGCGCCATCGAGCGCCTCGCCACAGGCATGCGCTGGGCCGAAGGTCCGGTATGGTTCGGCGATGGCCGCTATCTGTTGTGCAGCGACATTCCCAACAACCGCATCCTCAAATGGGATGAAGAGACCGGCGCCGTCAGCACCTTTCGCAAGCCGTCGAATTACGGCAATGGCAACACACGGGATCGCCAGGGCCGCCTCATCACCTGCGAGCACGGCCGCCGCGTCACCCGCACCGAATATGACGGCACCATTACCGTGCTGATGGACAACTTCGAAGGCAAGCGACTGAACTCGCCGAACGACGTGGTGGTGAAATCCGACAACTCGATCTGGTTCACCGATCCACCGTTCGGGCTGATGAGCGACTACGAAGGCAACAAGGCGCCGTCCGAGATCGGCCAGAACATCTACCGCATCGATGGCGATACGCTGGTCGCCACCATCGTCGCCGATGATGTGCTCGGGCCCAACGGGCTGTGCTTCTCGCCCGACGAAAAGCTGCTCTACGTCGTGGAATCCCGCGGCGTGCCGAACCGCAAGATACTTGCCTATGACGTCGCCGCGGACGGCAAGACGATCCGTAACAAGCGCATCTTCATCGACGCCGGTCCGGGCACGCCGGACGGCATGCGCTGCGACATCGACGGCAACCTGTGGTGCGGCTGGGGCATGGGCAAGCCGGAGCTCGACGGCGTGTTCGTGTTCGCACCCGACGGCGACCCGATCGGCCGCATCCACCTGCCCGAGCGCTGCGCCAATGTCTGTTTCGGCGGCCCCAAGCGCAACCGCCTATTCATGGCGTCGAGCCAGTCGATCTACGCAGTGTATGTGAACACGCAGGGCGCGCTCGGAGGATAGGCGGAGCGATTACTTCTCAACTTGTCGTCCCGGCGAAGGCCGGGACCCATACGCCGTGTCGTTGCGTTTCGGCGATGACGCCAAGGCCCTCTGCTATCAGCAAAGCGAGGGGTTATGGGACCCCGCCTTCGCGGGGACGACTCTCCGAAACGTTGTTACTCAAGCGCAAAACGCCGGAGCGGATTTTCACCCGCCCCGGCGTTTCGTTAGTCGTAATCCTTACGCGGCGTTGAAGCCGGCGATCGCCTTGACCTCGAGATATTCCTCGAGACCGTATTTGCCCCATTCGCGGCCGTTGCCGGACTGCTTGTAGCCGCCGAACGGCGCGGTGCGGTCGTTCGGCACGCCCTGCAGGTTGACGTTGCCGGCGCGCAGCT
>JAQGKA010000408.1 GCA_028290355.1 Tardiphaga sp.
AGTGTGGCGGGAATTATGCGCCCATCAGCGCGGTAACATGGGCCGCAACCGATTCTTTCAGGCCCTGCAGATCATAGCCACCCTCGAGCACCGAGACAATGCGGCCGCCGGCGCTCTTGTCGGCGACGTCCATCAGCTTGCGCGTCACCCAGCCGAAGTCCTCGGCGTCGAGATTGAGCGACGCCAGCGGATCGCGGCGATGCGCGTCGAAGCCGGCGGAGAGGATGATCAGCTCCGGCGAAAATTTCTGCAGCTGCGGCAGAATGACGTTCTCGAAGGCGGAGCGGAATTTGGCGCCGCCATCGCCGTCGGCCAGCGGCGCGTTGACGATGGTGTCGTGCTCGCCGCGTTCGCCGGCCGCGCCGGTGCCGGGGAACAGCGGCATCTGGTGCGTCGAGCAGTACATTACGGTGGGATCGGCCCAGAATATGTCCTGGGTGCCGTTGCCGTGATGGACGTCGAAATCGACGACCGCGGCGCGGGCGATGCCATAGGTGCGCTGTGCGTGGCGCGCGGCGATCGCGGCATTGTCGAAGAAGCAGAAGCCCATCGGCTTGTTGATCTCGGCGTGATGGCCGGGCGGCCGGGTCGCGACGAAGGCGTTGGTGGTGGTGCCCTTCATCACCGCATCGGTGGCGGCGACCGCGCCGCCGACGCCGCGCATCACCGCTTCCCAGGTGCCGGGGGACATCGAGGTGTCGCCGTCGAGATAGACCAGGCCGCTCGACGGCGCGACGTGTCTGAGCTCGTCGATGTAGTGGCCGTCGTGACAGAGGCCCACGGTATCGAGGCTGCCTTCCGGCGCTTCTCCGCGCACCAGCGCGTTGAAGCGCTCTTCGCCGAGCACCTGAGCCACCGCCCGTAACCGGTCGGAACGTTCGGGGTGGCCGGGCGGCGTCGCGTGATCGAGGCACGCAGGATGCGTCAGCAAGAGCGTCATGCAGGGAATCCGGGCGCGGAAAGGGCGCGGTGATGATGGAGGGGTAACTTAGTTGCTAAAGCCGGGTTCCGAAAGGGGCGGTATTCTCGCTTTGGATAAGGACGGTGCAGCACGGCATCGCCGGAAGCGTGTTGCAGCGCCCACGCATCGCGCGATCGGACCAAAGAGAGGTTCGCTGGCCAACGCCTCCGGGCATCAGGATCAGTGCGTGTTGTCGTTGTCCCCTGCTTTTAACTCCTGATTCAGGATGATCCACTCTCAGCCGGCTCACCAGGTGAAATTTCATGCGCTTAAACCTCTGGTGGATATCACTATTGAAATAGCGGTCTTTGCAGAACGCACATGCTCATGAAGTTGTGACCCCGTTCGGCATCGGAAGCATCGGAACTCCAACCGTGATCTTGTCATGATTCACAGGGCTAGTTGAAAAGTTCCCGGGGAGTTCCCCGCCTACTTCGCACGGTTCTGCCCTTCACCGCGATGGTGTTGTTGCAGGCCTTTGTTGCCGGCATCAGCATGAACACGCTTTCATCGGTGCGCGCTTACGTCGCCGGTGAAAGCCTCTGGTCAAAAGGACAGAAGGAGGCCGTCTACGCCCTGAGCCTCTTTACCGAAACCGGCGCTGAAAAATATTACCGTCGCTATCAATCGACGATCGCCGTGCCCCTTGGCGATCTCAAAGCACGTCGCGCTCTCGAAAAACGAATCCCTGATCTGGGCGCAGCGTATGAGGGCTTTCTGCAGGGCGGCAACCATCCCGACGACATCGACGGCATGATCTGGCTGTTTCGCTATTTGGGCGATGTCAGCTACCTCGCCAAAGCGATCGAGACATGGCGGGCAACTGATCTTGTCATACAGCAGCTGGTCGATATTGCTGCTTCCATCCATTCGGAAGTCGCCAGCGGGCCTGTCGCGCCCCAGCGCATCGACGCGCTTAAAGCGAAAATCTATGAGATTAACGAGCGAACCACACCGCTGGCGGTAGCCTTTTCCGAGCGCCTCGGCGAAGGATCGAGATCCCTCCAGCTCATACTGGCGGTCGTCAATATCTTTACGGCCGGCCTGCTGATTCTGCTTGGTGTCTGGCGTACCCGCAACCTTCTCGTTCAGCGTCAAACATTCGAGAACGCGCTGAAGGCCGAAAAAGAGCGAGCGCAGATTACGCTCGCTTCGATCGGCGAGGCCGTGATCAGCACAGATGCCAATGGCTGTGTCGAATACATGAACCCGACGGCCGAATGGCTCCTTGCCCGGCGGGTTGGCGACGCACAGGGCAAACATCTGACGTCGCTGATTCACATTGTCGATCAGGATGACGGCGTGGACAACAAAACCCTGATCGGGCAAGCCCTTGCTGGCAAGACCGTCAACGGGGGCGTGCATCCTCATCTGCTGATACGGGACGACGCCAGTTCGGTCCCGGTATCATGGGTTGCCGCACCGTTGCTGATTGACGCCGAGGCGGCGGGCGCTGTCATGGTGTTGCACGATATGACGCGGGAGCAGGAATATATCTCGCGACTGGCCTACCAGGCATCGCACGATACGCTGACCGGTCTGGCCAATCGACGCGAGTTCGAGCGCCGACTGGAGGAGGCGCTGCCGCAAGTTGGCCTGCATTCGGCGCAGCACGCTTTGATGTTTCTCGACCTCGACCAGTTCAAGGTCGTCAACGACACCTGCGGTCATGCCGCTGGCGATCAATTGCTACGGCAGGTTTCCGGAATGCTGCAAAAGCATTTGCGCTCCGGTGATCTGCTGGCTCGTATAGGCGGCGATGAGTTCGCGGTTCTTCTGGAGAATTGCGAAGCCGAGCTGGCCGCGACAACCGCCGAGCGTCTCCGGCAGACAGTGGAAGAATTGAATTTCGTCTGGAACGGGCGAGCGTTCAATATCACCGTCAGCGTCGGTCTGGTTTGCATCGCAGAGGACAATACCACGACTGAAGATACGTTGCGGGCAGCCGACGTCGCCTGCTACATGGCCAAGGAGAAGGGCCGAAACCGGGTTCAGATCCACCATTCGAGCGACGACGAGTTGTTGCGGCGGGTTAGCGAAATGACCTGGGTCCAGCGCATTCACGAGGCGCTGGAAGGAAATCGGTTTTGCCTGCACGCACAGAAGATTGTCCCGCTTGACGACCGCGACGCGGGTGGTCTGCACGTCGAACTTCTGTTGCGGTTGCGGGACGAGGATGCCCAGCTCATCGCACCTGGCAATTTCATTCCTGCCGCGGAGCGCTATGGGTTGATGATCCTGATTGACCGCTGGGTGATACGGAACGCATTTACGATCCTGGCCCGCCGAAGGGCCGATCGGACTTCGATTCCGATCGCCACCTGTGCCATCAATCTTTCCGGTGCGACTTTCCAGGACGATGGATTCCTGGATTACGTCCGCAACCAGCTTCTCGCTCACCAGATCCCGCCAACGATCATCTGTTTCGAAGTCACCGAAACCAGTGCGATAGCCAATCTGGCCCAGGCGAGCGAATTTATCCGTTCGCTGCAACAGATAGGTTGTCGTTTCTCGCTCGACGACTTTGGCAGCGGTATGTCATCGTTTGCTTACCTCAAGCATCTTCCGGTGAATTATCTCAAGATCGACGGCAGCTTTGTGAAGGACATGCTGGTCGATCCGATCGACCGCGCGATGGTCGAGATGATCTGCCATATCGGCAAGGTCATGGGTAAGCAGACGGTCGCGGAGTTCGTCGAAAGCGAGGAGATCATTCAGGCCTTGCGCGAGATCGGCGTCGACTATGCGCAGGGCTATGCCGTCGGCAGGCCGGAACCGTTCGACATCTATGGCGAGATGGTCGGCGCCCGGCGTGAGACCATCCAGCGCGATGTGGCGTAGTCCGGTCGATCGGCGCCTGTCGCGCCCTCGTGTCCCCCAGGCGATGTGCTGGATCCAGCTCAATTCACTTTTGCGATCCGGTCCAGCGGCCCCGGCGCCACTGGGCTGTTGGCGCCGAAATACGCATTCAGCGCATCGACGTCGTAGACGCCGACCTGCGGCGCGGTGCCGTCTTTCAGCGCGGTAAAGCCATCGCCGCCGACGGAGAGAAACGCATTCACCGTGACACGATAGGACGCGGCGGGATCGATGCGCTTTCCGGCGAGCATCATGCGCTCCGGCAGTACACGTTCGCCAAATGCCGCGGCATTGTCCCAGGTGTAGCTGAAATTCTTCGACATCTGCAGGATCCGCGGCCGTTTCGGCTCGAGCCACTGCTGTTCCAGCATCAGTTTGATCTGCGCGCCGGTCAGCGTCAGCGTCACCAGCTGGTTACGGAAAGGCTGGCTGGCGAACACGTCGCCATAGCTGACGGAGCCGTCCGGCGTCCGGACGATGTTGGCGCGGATGCCGCCGAGATTGGTGACCGCGATCACCGCGCCGCCGGTGCTCTCGGTTGATGTCGCGGCCAGATGCGCATCGGCGATGATGTCGCCGAGCGGGCTTTCGCCGGCGTCATTGGGCACCCGCGACAGTGTTTCGGTGACGGAGCCCGCCGGGCGATTGGCGATTGGTGCCGCGACCTTGTCATAGGCGGCGAGCAGCGCGGTCTGCGCGGGATCGGCGGCGTAGACATTGGTGCGCACGATGAGGTTGTTGGCCTTGGCGCTGATGATGTCCCGCGTCGTGCGATCGAGCTTGAGGTCAATGGCGGTGACGATGGTGCCGTATTTGTCGCCGGAGGTGACGAGCCGGCCGTCGATTTCGCAGGTATAGGCGCGATGGGTGTGGCCGCTGATCACGATATCCACGGCCTTGTCGAACTTTTTCACGATATCGACGATCGGTCCGGAAATCCCCGGGCATTCATTGTAATCGCCGGTCGGCAGCCCGCCCTCGTGGATCAGGACCACGATGGCTTCGACGCCGCGCGCCTTCAACTCCGGCACTAGCGCGTTGACCGTCTCGGCCTCGTCTTTGAATTCAAGACCGGCCACGCCGGGCGGCGAGACCAGGCTAGGCGTGCCCTTCAGCGTCAGGCCGATGAAGGCGACGGGAATGCCATCGAACGTCTTGATCTCATAAGGCGGCAGCACCGGCTGGCCGGTCCTGGTCTCGATGGAGCTGGCGGCGAGATAATGAAACGTCGCTCCTGCAAACGGATGCGGCCCCTGGCATTTATCGATGGGATGGCAGCCGCCATTCTGCATCCGCAGCAGCTCGTCCTTACCCTCATCGAATTCGTGATTGCCGACCGAGGCGATCTCCAGCCCCATCATCGACAGGGATTCGATGGTCGGCTCGTCGTGAAACATGGCCGACAAAAACGGGCTGGCGCCGATCAGGTCGCCGGCCGCGACGAAGACGCTGTTGGGCTTGCCGGCGCGGAGCTGTTTCACCAGGGTGGCCATATGCGCGGCGCCCCCGGCGGGCACGATGATCTTCCTGGTCTTGTCGGTGGGATCATCGATCGCGATGCCGCCGTGCGGCGGCCGCAGATTGCCGTGGAAATCATTGATGGCGAGGACGGTGACATCGAGGGGGGCAGGCGATGTCTGCGCGTTGACGCGCGCGCCGGCGCAGCTCAGCAGCAGCGTGGCGGCGACAATCGTGAGGCGGAGTTTGATCATGCGATCTTATATAGCGCCTCAGTATTACGCTTTCTTGCGCGAAAAGAACGCCTTGAAGGCCTCGATCGCTTCCTTCGACTTCATCCGTTCGCCGAACAGGTGACCTTCCTGATCGATCCGGCGGGTCAGGTCTTCGGGCGGCAGCTTCAGGAGCTTGCGCGAGATCGCCACCGCTTCCGCCGGGAGCTCGCAGATTTCGCGGGCGACCTTGCGGGCCTCGGCCTCGGTATGGCCGGGTGCCACCACCACATTGACGAAGCCGGCCTCGCGGGCTTCCTCCGCCGTCACCTTGCGGCCCATCACCAGGGTGGAGAAGGCGCGCTGGTGACCCATGGTGCGCGGCATCAGCAGGCTGGAGGCGGCTTCCGGCACCAGGCCGAGATGGATGAACGGCGTCGAGAAGGTCGCGGTGGTCGAGGCCAGCACGTAGTCGCAGTGAAACAGCATGGTGGTGCCGATGCCGATCGCGATGCCGTCTACCGCGGCGATAATCGGCTTGGTGTTCTGCGCCAGCGAATACAGGAACTTCACGGCGTTCGATGCGCTTGGGGACTCTGCCTTTTCGGCGCTGTCCTTCAGGAAATCCTCGAGATCGTTGCCGGCGGTGAAGACGCCGGAGCCGCCAGTGATGATGATGCAGCGAATCGCTGGATTGTTCTGGGCGGTATCGATCGCCTCGCTCATGGCGCGATACATGTCCTGCGTCACCGCGTTCTTCTTTTCCGGCCGCCGCAGCATGATCACGCGGGTGGCGTCTTCGTCGGTAACGATCAGGTGCGCGGTCATTTCTTGTCCTTGCAAAGCCGCGTAGGCGCGACTGGCGTGTTTCCCTCGCACACACTACATCATCCCGGCACGGCGGGGCGAGGGGGCACACGGTCGTGGCCCGGCGTTTATTTGAACGGATCGAACGCTACGCCAGCAACACCGCGTCGGACGACATCACCGACTCCGCACTGTCGATCACGGTGCGCTCCAGCGATCCCGCCTGCACCGAGATGTTCTCCGCGAAGAACCGCGCCAGCGTGACATAGCGCTGCGGATCGCTGTGGCTGTCGCCGAGATCTCGCGCCGCCAGCGCCTCGCCGGCCAGCATGCAGCCGCCGAGCGTCGATCCGAACAGCCGCAGATAGGGCGTGGCTCCGGCGAGCGCATCGTTCGGCGCCGAACTCATGCGTTCCAGCAGCCATTTGCTGCTGCGTTCCAGCGCGCCCAGCGCGTCGCGCAGTTTTACCCCCGTGGTGCCGAAGGCCGGATCGTTCGAGGCTTCGACCCGGGAAACGATCCCGGACAATTCATCGAGCAGCGCCCACACTGACGCGCCGCCGTTCGCGGCAAGCTTGCGCGTCACCAGATCGATCGACTGGATGCCGTTGGTGCCTTCATAGATCGCGGTGATCCGTGCGTCGCGATAGTGCTGCGCCGCGCCGGTCTCCTCGATGAAGCCCATGCCGCCGTGGATCTGCACGCCGAGCGACGTGACCTCGTTGCCGATATCGGTCGAAAACGCTTTGGCAATAGGGGTCAGCAACGCGCCGCGGGCCGCTGCATCGCCTCGCACCTTCGCGTCGGTGGCGCGTGACGCGATATCCAGCGCCACCGCCGTAGCGTAGCAGATGGTGCGCGCCGCGGCGGTGAGCGCGCGCATCTGCATCAGCATCCGCTTGACGTCGGGATGCACGATGATGGCGTCCATGCCGTCGCCGCTCTTGCCGAGCGCACGGCCCTGCTTGCGCTCCTGCGCAAAGGACAATGCCTGCTGATAGGCGCGGTCGGCGATGCCGACACCTTCGAGGCCGACGCCGAGCCGGGCCTGGTTCATCATGGTGAACATGCACAGCATGCCGCGGTTTTCCTCGCCGATCAGGTAACCGGTCGCGCCGCCCTTGTCTCCCATGGTCATGGTGCAGGTCGGCGAGGCATGCATGCCGAGCTTGTGCTCGACGCCGCTCGGATAGATATCGTTGCGCGCGCCGAGCGAGCCGTCGGCATTGACGAGGAATTTCGGAATCAGAAACAGCGAGATGCCCTTGGTGCCGGCGGGCGCATCGGGCAATCGTGCGAGCACGAAATGCACGATGTTGTCGGTCATGTCGTGATCGCCATAGGTGATGAAGATCTTGGTGCCGGTGATACGATAGCTGCCATCGGGCGCACGCTCCGCCCGGGTGCGCAATGCACCGACATCGGAGCCGGCCTGCGGCTCAGTCAGCTGCATGGTGCCGGTCCATTCGCCCGACACCAGCTTTTCCAGATAGATCTTCTTCAACTCGTCGCTGCCATGGGCATCGAGCGCCTCGATCGCGCTCAGCGTCAGCAGCGGGCAAAGCCCGAAGGCGATGTTCGACGCGCTCCAGATTTCGGTGCAGGCGGCGTTGATCGCCAGCGGCAGGCCCTGGCCGCCAAACGCTTCGGGGCCGGACACGGCGTTCCAGCCCGCCGCGGTCCAGCGCTGATAGGCATCCGGCCAGCCCGGCGCCGTCGTCACCTTGCCGTCGGCGAGCCTGATGCCGTTCTTGTCGCCAATGCGATTCAGCGGCGCCAGCACATCGGTGGCGAAACGTCCGGCCTCCTCCAGCACGGCGGCGGTGATGTCGCCGTCAAAATCGCCGTAGTGGCCAGCTTTCACCGCGGCTTGCAGCCCCGCACCATGATTGAGGGCCAGCAGCATGTCGTTGATGGGCGCACGATAGGTCATGACCGGTTCTCGTTTGCAGGAGTGGAGCCGTTGCATGCCGTATTCCCACGAAACGGGGCGGCTCTCAACACTCCAAAGGACGAATTCGGCAGCCGGAACAATGCCCGGGAGGTGGTTGAAATGACGGAAGTCTCTCTATAGACCGGCGTGGCCAGAGGAATCCGTGCGGGCCCCGCCCCGCCGCGTTCCAAGAGGCCTGTTGGGGCGTCGCCAAGTGGTAAGGCAGGGGATTTTGATTCCCCCATGCGGAGGTTCGAATCCTCCCGCCCCAGCCAGCGAACTGCCAACCTATTGAAATCAAACAGCTAACCGGTATGAGCTGGGGCGCTGGAACGCGATTGTATCACACGCCTGTACACAGGAGTGTGCACATGGGTGCGGTTCAACACGTGTTTCGGCGCGGAGCGACCTATTGGTGGCGTCGCCGTCTGATCAAGAAAAGCGGGGAGAGCGATCTCGGTCCGGTTGCGATCAGCCTGCAGACGCGGGAACCTGTGGTGGCGCGTACGATCGCCGCGCACCTTACGCTCGAAAGCGACCGCATTCTGCGCGAGGGACATCGGCGCATGCTGTCTGCCCAGCAAGTCAAATCGCTCTTGACGACCGCGGTGAGCCATCACTTGCGCAAGTTGGATCGCGTGGCCGCCCTCGAACTCGCAGATGGTATCAGCGCGGCGGATGGACGTCGCTCGGACCTGATCATGGGATGGGCGCTACGCCTGACGGCGGCGAGGGGCCCGAATGCAACCGTCGATTTCGGCGACCAGGCAGCCATCCTGGAGAGCGGGTTGAGCGCGGAAGATCTCCCAGAGATTAGCGAGACGATTGCGTTGCTGCGGAAGCAGGGCCAGAGCGAAGCACCGCGCGCGAAGATCCTGCAGATGCTGAACGACTGCGGTGGATCGCAGACCCCCGGTGATGTCGTCGAGGCCCAGTCGATCCTCCATCGTGCCCAAGCGGCGGCGCTGATGGCGGTGGATCGTCGTTGGTCCGGGCGTTTCATAGAGGATAGCGATCTGGTGGATCGCATCCTGTCCCACGCCAACACCGATGTGGCGGCGACCATTCCGCAGGCTGCTGCTGTTAAGAACACGGTCGCAACTGATCCCGCAGAAGCTCGGTGGCTCGCCGATGTCCCGCCGGCGCCGGCAGTCTCTCCCGTTGCGATCCATGTTCCGGCCGTTTCGTTCCTGGCGCTTGCCGACCGATTGATCGAGGAAAAAGCCAAACTCAACGAATGGCGGCCGAAAACACAAGCCCAGGTCCGCTCGGTCGCCGAACTCTTCGTCAAGATGATCGGTGCCGACGACGTCGCCTTAGTCAGTCAAGGCAGGGTTGCGGACTATCGGACGTTACTGCTGAAACTGCCGAAAAACTACGGCAAGGATCCCAAGGACTTTGATCGCCCGCTCTCTGAAATACTCGAAACAGCGAAGGCCCTGAAGCCCGACGAGGTGGGGCGCGAGGGATCGACCCTCAATCGGCATCTCACTCAGTTGAAGACCTTGATCGAATATATCGAAACCAGTGGTCAAAGCGTCGGAGATTACAAAGGCGTGCAGAAGCTGCGCGCAAAGGTCCTGACAAGGGCGCGCGATGCCCGCGCTGTCTTCAGCTGCGAGGACGTTCGCGGGATCTTTGCGAAGGAAGTTTGGACGGGCAGCGAGAGTGAAAAGAACCGTCTGCAACCAGGCACGACCGTGATTCACGATTCACTTTACTGGGTCCCGCTTCTTGGCAAGGCGACACTCGGTCGTCGTGAGGAGCTTTGCGGACTGGATGTCGATGATATCGCGATATTCGAAGACATTCCGTTCATCCATCTGCGGTTTAGCGAGCACCGTCCGCTCAAGAACCAGCAATCGATCCGCCGCATTCCGCTCATTGGAGAAATCACGAGGCTAGGATTCTTGCAATATCGCGATACGATCAAGTTGCTTGGCCACAGACTGCTGTTTCCGGAGCTCAAAGCCAACAGCGACCGGACGCCATACGGCGATGTGTTTCATGGCGACTGGATCAAGATTCAGGACGCCGTGATTCCCAATGCGGAGGATGAAAAGAAATCATTTCACTCATTTCGAAAGACAAGCGCCAATGATTTGAAAGAAGCAGGTGTCACATCTGAATTGCGGGCTGACATTCTTGGTCACGGAGGACAGAATATCACTGAGGAACGTTACGCCTCCTCGGCTAAATTACAGCAGATGCTCGACGCCCTTAAGAAGTTGCCGGATTACACCAGTCACTTGAGGGCTCGCGAAATCACATTGCGCGAAGATGTGAAAGCGGATCGCCCTCGAGCATCAGCAAAGCCGCGCCGGCGACCGACCACGAACTGACCGGGACAGGACATGTCGGCCATAAAAACTATAATGCCGGCGCCAGGGTTCGAATCCCACTCTCTCCGCCACTCCTCCATGCCCAACATAAGGTAAGTAATTTCAATAGCTTAGAAGGCATCGAAGTCGGGGTGTCCCCCATTCTGTCCCTTCATGTGTCCCCCACGACCGCTGTGTTAATGCCGTCAATCGCTCGGCGTGAGGGCTCGGATCACCCCCATTATGTCCAGCAAAGAGAGCACGCTGCCCAAAAGGAGGATGAGCGAGAGGCCGTTGAAGAGTGACAACGACGTATCGCTTCCTGCGAATATCGGCAGCGAGCGGATGATAAGGCAGGCGAGCTGAGCGACGAACAAGCCGATGAAGTAGAACGCGGTTTGGTTGATCTCGCGTCTGGCAGCTCCGAACACCTTCTTCCCGTGCTTATCTTCGAGCTCGTTGAACCAGATGTGGATCGTCGCTATCGACGTGATCGAGATCGTCATAATCACGGCCATGATGCTCAAGACCTCCTGATTGATGAACCCCTTCAGGAAGTCGTTGTGAGCAAGGATGGTGGGCTGGCACACAGAAAGAGCCACGAACACACCGGCCAGAACGATAACCGAGGTCCAGTAGACGATCTTCATATGCTGAAGAGCCTTTGAATGAGACTTGTGATCATTCCAACATCAGCCTGCTGTATGGGGAAGTCCGGCTCAATGGGCGTTGCCACGGCGTTCTCTTCGTGCTCGCTGCTGTAGATCGTACTATGCGTGTCATCACGTAGCCGCACCGTACCTCCGCCCTTCGTTATGTAATCGACTGATGCCCTGACCCGGTCGGTGTCGGGATTAAGCTGACCGTCTTTATTCTTTATCTTGACTTCGACCTCCTGAGCGTTGTTCTCGTTCTTCAATTCATTCAGGGCCTTCTCAGTCTCCGACTGACCTCCCCAGATGTTGGGCACCGCGAAGGACAGGTCTACCTCTGCGATGTGCCCTTTGAAACGGTCCGCAACAGCCCAGAACTCCTCCTTTGTAGTGACCGGATTGACCTCTATGAGCCAGTCGCTGTCTTTGAAGTTCTGATTTATGTGATCAACCAGCGATCTGAAGATCTGTAAGGGATCGCCAACGACCCCCTGCTGCATAGCGGCGAGCTGGGAGGTCTGGCTGTCAATGAGCATGTTCGCGGTCTCCCAGTCCTCGACCTCCTTAGCGGCAAAGCCTTCTTCCGGCGGTCCAGCGACCTTAACGGTGTGCTCCTTTGCGATTACGCCAACTATGTAGCCTTCCTCTGGGCTACGAAAGGGTTTGAACACATACGGGCGCTTCCAGTACTCGAACCTTATCTCCTTCGCGAACGCTGCCTCCGTGTGCTGCTGCCTCGTCTGGAGCGGTTGCAGCCCAGAGAACAAGTCGTCCGCGTTCATTCGTCTCGCCAAAAATAGCTGCATCATCGAGTATCGCATTCAAGGTGTCCCCGCCCAAAGTGTACGCACCCTCCCACAACTCTTGAGCGGCGTGAAGCCATTGCACGCGCGAGTGTTGTTGTCGGCAGATCGGTCTGGGTGCTGGGCAAAAACACTGATCAAGACGGACGGATCATCATGTCGCTAACTCAATGAGCACCGAGCGTGTTCAGGCTTGCCCCCGTGACCTGACGCGAAGGACCTGCAGAGCTGTCCACTTACTGCCTCCTCGTGCGGTCGGGATGCCGCGTTCAGTCAGTGCCCGTGCCAATCCACTCGCCGACGTGATGCCCTCGGCATTGAGCTGCGACAGCAACGGAGCAAGGTCGGTGGCTCGCTGACGGGCTCGATCACTCTGAGCCGCGCGGCCTGCTGCCTGTGACTGCTTCGACAGGCTGACCGAGCGGCAGGGCCTGTCATTCCTGCTTAATATGGCCAAAGAACTTGGCGGCGGTCACGAAGACCGGCTCCGTGTTAGTTCCTGACACTCGTTGGCGGTGACGAGGGATAACATGTCATATTGGCTTGCCAGTCCACTGAAGCTCTTCGCGATATTCTTAAGGACCGTCGCTTTCTTTGTGAAATTCCCGCGGTCATTCACGTGCCGGCCGGCGCAGTCCCGAAGGATGGCCCAAGTGCAGGGGTCGCAATGTTCATGGCGCTCTATTCGCTCATGACCAACAAGGCGCTTCCGAGCGACCTTGCCATGACTGGAGAGATCAGTCTGCGCGGACTGGTCATGCCCGTGGGCGGGATCAAGGAGAAGGTGATCGCGGCTGCTCAAGCCGGCATCAAAAGGGTTCTCCTGCCGGCCCGCAACAGGAGGGACTTCGATGACATTCCGGACGACGTGCGGGCGGCCATCGAGTTTACCTGGCTTCAACGCGTGGAGGATGCGATCGCGTCAGCCGTAGGAGTTTCGTAGGAACCGCCCGTGTTCCGTAGCGTAGCGTGGGTGGGGACAACCCGGACGATCGGGCTGGGCGATGTTGCGAAGTTCGGTCGTCAGTTCAGGCGCGCCGAGGCTCAGGTGAACCGGCCGCCGGCGATACGGCATCTAAGTCGACGAACGACGGTGGAGGGCCGCAGGACGAGGTTGATGAGGCGGCCCCGTAAAGACCTTGCAGTCGCCGCATATGTTGCTCTGGAAGCGGCGACGATTGCGGCACGCCGCAGAACAAACTTGAGTGACCTCGTTTTCCCCGACAAGGAGGTCAGCATGCCGACTAACAAACCACCACCGGATGGCCACACAGTTGGCGCCGTAAAGGGCCGATCCCAAGTCAAGACTGAGATCGATGGCGTAGCGCTAAACTAAGCATGACCCCGCTTCCGGTCATAATCTTGTGAGGCACCGAGCCGAGATCGAGAGTCTCGCGCCCGCGAAGTTGGGGCGGGGCGCGCCACTCCGACGGTGGCGTGGTGATCACCAATGAGGATCTCAATCCCTG
>JAQGKA010000416.1 GCA_028290355.1 Tardiphaga sp.
GTCGACGGCCTGGCGGACCGCGAGGTCTGCATTGGCGACCGTTACCGGATCGGCAGCGCCTTGTTCGAAGTGACGCAACCGCGCGTCACTTGTTACCGGGTCGGCATCCGCATGAACGAGCCGCAAAGGGCCGCGCTGCTGGTCGCGCGCGGCAGGCCCGGTTTCTATCTGCGGGTTCTGGAGGAAGGTCCAGTCGAAGCCGGAGACGAGATCGTCCAGGTCGGGACGGGCCCTGAGCGCATGACCGTCTTCGAGGTCAACGCGCTGCTGTACAAGCCCGGTCACCCTCGCAGCCAGCTCGAGCGCGCGCTGCGCATCCCCGTACTGAGCGCAGGCTGGCGCGGATCCTTCGAGGCGCTGCTTGCGCAAGAGCAGAGCGGCGCGACGACGGGGAATGCCGGGCTCGCTGCGGCGTCTGGACCACCACCGGCGTGGGCGGGATTCCGCCCGCTGCGGGTGTCGCACAAGGTTCGGGAGAGCAGTAGCGTGACGTCGCTGGTGCTTGAGCCCACGGATGCACTTCCCCTGGCCGCAGCGCTCCCCGGCCAGTTTGTGGTGCTGCGCCTCAGGCTGGCGCCCGATAAGCCGGCCGTCATGCGCAGCTATTCCTTGTCGGGTGAACCCGGCGACCGCTGCTATCGCATCAGTGTAAAGCGGGAACCGCATGGGGCGGCGGGCGCCTACATCGACGAGGAGATGCAGGTTGGCGACGTGCTGGACGTGAGCGCGCCACGCGGCAACTTCACTCTTGGGCAGGACGATGGTCCCGTCGTCCTGCTGAGTGCGGGGGTGGGGGTGACTCCTGTCATCGCGATGCTCCACGCTTTGGCGGCCAAGGCGTCGCCGCGGGACGTCTGGTGGCTCTACGGAGCCCGTCATGGCCGTGAGCATCCCTTTGCCCAGGAGGCCCGAACCCTGCTCGAAGCCCTGGCCCATGGTCACAGCCACATCCGCTACAGCTCGCCCGATCGCGAGGACAGGCCAGGTGTGGATTCCGATGCCGTTGGACGTTTGGACATCGCGGCGCTTGCGGAAATAGAAGTACCGCGCAACGCCGACTTCTATATCTGCGGGCCATCGGCCTTCATCAGTGAGCTGACCGCCGGCCTTGCAGCCTGGGGCATCGCCAAAGGCCGTATCCACACTGAGCTGTTTGGCGCAGGTCCATCGAGTACACCGGGCATCGCCACTTCTGCGCACCCGCCGCCGCACCTGCCTCCCGGGCCTTCCGGCGCGGGACCGCTGGTTTCGTTTGTCCGCAGTGGCTTGAACGTCCACTGGGGTTCGGCGTTTCAGAGTCTCCTTGAGCTTGCCGAAGCGTGCGACATCCCCACGCGCTGGTCGTGCCGCACCGGTGTCTGTCACTCGTGTGAAACCGGGCTTGTGGCTGGGACAGTCGCCTACCGGCCCGATCCAATCGATCCGCCGGCGGCCGGCAATGTGCTGATCTGCTGCTCCCAGCCTCAGGGCGACGTCGTTATCGATCTCTGACGCGATTGGGTATACGCCACAGCCGAGCGATGACGTGTCTCGCGCGAGACGGTCACCTACAACACCCGCTTCGCGCCCGGGATCTTCCGCAAACCCACCGTCACGCCCCAGCTCAGCGCCAGCGTGCCCACAAACACGATCAGCGCCTTCGGGATCGCTGTCAGCGGCGCGTCGAGCAGGGCGTATTGCAGCCACAGCACGAAAATGTAGTGCACGACGTAGATGCCATAGGCGTCGTCGCGCACGGGATCGAAGATGCTCTTGTCGCCCTGGCCGAAGCGCAGGAACAGTGCCAGCACCGCAAGGCAGATCGCGACGCAGGCCAGCGCATAGATCACGCCGTAGCTGCTCTGCCACCAGAACGGCGGCGCGCCCGGCAGATTGCTCAGCCGCATCCGCCGGAAATTCACCAGAAAAGCCAGCGCGCCGAACGACACAGCGGCGGCGATGACCCAGACAAACCAGCGCCGCGCCAGCGCGCCGGTCCTTGCCAGCAGGCCCTGGTCGATATGGGCGGCACCGATGCCCATGCCGGCAAAGAAGAACACGCCATACAGCACGACGCGGCTGAGCTGCACCTGCAGCGGCCCCCAGTTGAACCAGCGGACCGCGCCGACCTGAAACAGCATCGGCACGTAGGCGATGATCGAGACGATCGCGAGGGCGCCGGCGAACAGCGCCGGGCGCTGGAAGGATTTCAGCGACAGCCGGTTGATGGCGTCGATCAGGCCGGGCGCGAAATAGAAGACGGGGATCGCCAGCAGGTCGAGAAACAGCAGAAACCAGATGAACCAGCCCGGTCCGTCGAACCAGATGCCCTGCCTGAAATTGCCCAGCCAGAAGTCGATGAAGCCGAGCTTGGTGCTGGAGAGCTTGAACGAGGCGTAATAGGCAATCGGCATCAGGATGAAGATCAGCGCCAGGAACGGCAGGCCAAGCCGCAGCGCGCGGTCGCGCAGAAAGTGGCCGACGCCCTTGCGCTGCAGGCTGCCCGCCACGAACAGCCCGGACAGCAGGAACATCAGGCACATGAAGAAGGCGTCGTTGAACAGCGTCAGGACGTTGAAGCCGATCCAGCGCTGGCTGTCGACGATCGGCGCCGAGGACCACAGATAGTGGTTCGGGTAGAAGCGGCCGAAGGCGGTGTAGGCGACCACCGCGTGGTTCGCCAGCACCAGCAGGGTGATGAAGGTGCGAGCCCGGTCCAGCGCGGCGTTGCGGTCTGACATTTGGATCACAAGCCTTATCGCTTAATGGCCCACCCGCTCGAAGTCCGGGCGACATTTCGGAAAATAATAGGGCTTGATCCCGCAGGCGGCAAATCAGGCGCAGCCGGAGTGCCATTCCCCGGCGCGCCAATTGGCGCGCCTGAGAGCGTGAGCAGCGTCAGCTGCGAGCGAACCTCAGCAACTCCAATTGGAGTGGCGGGGAATCCCGAGATGTTCAGCCAGCTCGGGATTCCGGGCCTGCATCAGCCGGCTCCGCCGTCTGCTGCATCCCGGAATGACAGTTTGATCTCAGCCCGGCACTTCCTCGATCCTGACCTTGTCCGGATAGAATGCCAGGTAGTCCTTGATTTCGGTCATCGCCGGAAACGGCGTCTCATAGGTCCAGATCGCATTTTCCAGCACCTTGCCGCCGGCATTGATGCTGTAATAGTTGGCGTCGCCCTTGTAGGGGCAATGGGTCACGCGGTCGGTGCGCGCCACCAGCTTCAGGTTGGCGTCGGCGCGGGGGATGTACAGCACGGCGGGATAGCTGGCCTCTTTCAGCGTCAGGGCCTGGGTGGTGTCGGCAATCACGATGTCCCCGGCCAGAACGCGGATGTGCTTGGGGCTGGGCGTGATGGTGATGGGGTGGTCGGGGCCGGGCAGCTTCATGGTCAAACCCTCGTTGCGTGACATACTGTCCTTCAGATGTGCGATGTCTGCGGCCTTTAAAAGGGGCAGGCGAGGGATATATCATCGGAAAGCCGTGACGCCATGCGGTGTCCGCGCTAGGCTCAGGCATCCGGCGCGGCGCCGCCTGGCCGCGATTCGAGCGATATTCTGGAGAGTTTTGAATGCCGATGGACGCCCACGATATCGAGACCATGATCAAGGCCGCGATTCCCGATGCCGAGGTGACGATCCGCGATCTGGCCGGCGACGGCGACCATTACGCGGCCACCGTCATCTCGGAATCGTTTCGCGGCAAATCCCGCGTCGCGCAGCA
>JAQGKA010000076.1 GCA_028290355.1 Tardiphaga sp.
CCGCCGCCGGAGATCATCGAAGGCGGTGTCAGGAACGAACTGGTGGCGGGATCGTCCTGCAGCGTCATGCCGCCCTTGCCGTCGGCGGCATAGCAGGCGGCGAGGCGGTGCGCCTTGTCAGGCGGAACGAAGAAGCCGGTGTCGGTCATCCCCAGCGGATCGAAGATGCGGTCTTTGAGGAATTGCTCGAACGGCATGCCGCTGATCTTCTCCACGAGATAGCCGACCACATCGGTGGACACCGAGTAATTCCAGGCCTCGCCGGGCGAGAACTCCAGTGGGATTTTCGCGAGATCGGCGATCATCGAGGCCAGCGTGCCTGCCTTTTCGACCTCGCCGATTTTCATGGCACGATAGGCGGCATCCACATTGGTGCGCTGCTGGAATCCGTAGGTCAGCCCGGAGGTGTGGCGCAGCAGGTCGATGATCAGCATCGGCCGCGCCGGCGGCCGGGTCAGGAACGGCGGCGTCACGCCGGCCTGGAACACACCGAGACCTGTCCATTCCGGAATGTATTTGTGCACGGGTTCGTCGAGCGCGACGCGGCCTTCCTCCACCAGCATCATGAAGGCCACCGTGGTGATGGGTTTGGTCATGGAATAGATGCGGAAGATGGTGTCGTTCGTCACCGCCACCTTGCGTTCGACATCGGCAAGGCCCTGCACGGCGCTGTGCACGATCTGGCCGCGACGATAGACCAGAAGCTGCGTGCCCGGAAAACGGCCGGCCTCGATATAATGCCGCTTCAGATGCGCATCGACGCGGCCCAGAGCGACGCTCGACATGCCGGATTGCTCGGGCGCGGCGGAGGAGGGGCTGAGGTCTTGGGACGGCATTGCAGCATCACTCCGATGTGTTGGCACAGGATGTTTTAGGGAGGGAAGTCGGCCCCTGTCGAGCTGGATTTGCGACGCCACGATCTTACTGCGCCCGATCGATTGATGTATCGTCGACGCTGAAATTGCGTAGCGCCTTGCAGGACAGATTCATGACCCAATTCAACGACACCGAATTGACCGCCGCCGTGATCGAAAGCTTCGACAACACGCCCGATCCGCGGGCCAAATTCCTGCTGCAGGAATTGGTGAAATCGCTGCACGACTACGTCCGCAAGACCGACCTGACCTTTGGCGAGTGGGAATACGCCATCGATTTCCTGACCCGTACCGGGCAGAAATGCACGCCGATCCGGCAGGAGTTCATCCTGCTGTCCGATGTGCTGGGCGTTTCGATGCTGGTCGATGCCGTCAACCACCGCGAACGCGACGGCGCGACGGAGACCACGGTGCTCGGCCCGTTCTATGTCGGCGAGCACAAGCCAATGCCGCACGGCGCCGATATCTCGCCGGGCCTCGAAGGCGACCGGATGTTCGTGCAGAGCCGCGTTACCGATCTCGCCGGCAAGCCGCTGGCCGGCGTACCGGTCGATGTCTGGCATGCCGACGATGACGGCTTCTACGATTCGCAGAAGGCGTCCTACGAGACCGAGGGGCCGTCCTCGCGCGCCCGCTTCATCACCGATGCCGACGGCCGGCTGTTCTTCCGCACCATCCTGCCGTGCAGCTACCCGATTCCCACCGATGGCCCGATCGGCGAAATGATCCTGCAGGCCAGGCGCCATCCGATGCGGCCGGCCCATGTGCACTTCCTGGTCGATGCCCCCGGCCACGAGCCGCTGATCACCCACGTCTTTATCGAGGGCGACAAGTATCTGGATTCCGACGTCGTGTTCGGAGTCAAGGACGACCTGATTTCCACCATCGAACATCGCAAGGATGCCACGATGCCGGACGGCCAGCCGGCGAGCGGCCCCTGGCATCTGATGACCTATAATTTCCGCATGAAGCCGGGGACGGGGACCGTGCCGCAGCCGATGATGCCGGAGAAGGAAGAGGCGTGAGGACTGTGGGCTTTTAACGGGACGTCCTTACGTCACGTCGGGAGCGCTCCAGTCCCGTTGCGAAAGATCGTGCATCGTCTCCAGAAAGAACTGGTCGAACATAAAGGGCGGCGCCGCGGCTGGCTGGTCGCCCGCGGCGAGCACCATCACATCCTGCAGCGCGCGGCCCAGCGCGCCGGCGCGCTCGGCAAAGACATCGAGGCCGTCGCGCTCGGCGCTGCCGACGATCTCAAACAGCGCCTCTTTGGTGCTTTCGATCAGGTCATCGACGGTGCCGATCTTCTCATTCAGGTTGTCGACGTCGATCTCAGCAGTGCCGACATTTGAAATGATGGCCGAGGCGACGGCGTTTTTTTGCAGAATTCTGTCGCGCAGCCCGTGGAGCTTCTGGCTGAATTCGTCCAGATGGGTCACAGCCGCTGCCGCGTTGGCTTCCAGGTCACCTTTGGCCTGCGACAGGATCGCCGCGGCGGAGACTACGATGGCCGCCTTCAGTGTGGTCGCCGCCGCCTTCAGCGCGGCTGAAACCAGCTCGGTGTTCACCAGGATTTTGGGCATGCATCAGGTCCGCTCGGTTGTCTTCTGACCCCGTTCGTAGCACCGATTTCCCGCTGCTTTGTCCGATCGGGAAAAGTAAAATAGCACCGGCGGTGCGGCTGCTCATTTCGAGTGCGTCGCACAATAAATAAGCGTCACGCAAGTTTTGAATGCGCCGAGCTATCGGCGCGCCGTGCCCAGCTCTGCGTTAAGCTTCTGTAAATATTATAATTCTCGCGCTGGCCCGGCTTGGCATGAACTTTGAATAGTTCTTACTGACGCCATTGAAGCCGTCACCATCAATCACCAGCCAGCACTGCCATCATGGGGCTTCCCCAGACGCGCCGCTATGTCCGTTCGCCTTCGAGTTCTGAAGTGCGTTGCGACGTAAGGCGGGGGTGGCGATGCCAGCCGCACGAGGCACGAAAGGACGACAGCCGAGATGACGAAGTCAGACACCCAGATGTCCCGCAAGTTGAGCCGCCGCCAGCTTCTGAAGGCCGGCGCCGGGACTGCGGCCCTGCTTGCGGCCGCCAAGCTGAATTTGCCCGCCGGCGCTTTCGCGCAGGGCGCTGGTCCCGAAGTTAAAGGGGCAAAACTCGGCTTCATCGCGCTCAGCGATGCCGGTCCGCTGTTCGTCGCCAAGGACAAGGGTTTCTTCGCCAAGCATGGCATGCCCGACGTCGAAGTACTGAAGCAGGCGTCGTGGGGCACCACGCGCGACAACCTGGTGCTCGGCTCCGAGGGCAACGGCATCGATGGCGCGCATATCCTGACGCCGATGCCCTACCTGATCTCATCCGGCAAGGTGACGCAGAACAACCAGCCGACCCCGATGTACATTCTGGCGCGCCTCAACCTCGACGCCCAGTGCATCTCGGTCTCCAAGGAATATGCCGATCTCAAGGTCGGCCTCGACGCCAAGCCGTTCAAGGTGGCGCTCGACAAGAAGAAGGCCGAGGGCAAGTCGATCAAGGCGGCGATGACGTTCCCGGGCGGCACCCACGATCTGTGGATCCGCTACTGGCTTGCCGCCGGCGGCATCGATCCCGACAAGGACATCGAAACCATCGTGGTGCCGCCGCCGCAGATGGTCGCCAACATGAAGGTTGGCACCATGGACTGTTTCTGCGTCGGCGAGCCGTGGAACAGCCAGCTCGTGAATCAGCAGATCGGCTACACCGCGGTGAACACCGGCGAGATCTGGAACAAGCATCCGGAGAAGTCGCTCGGCATGCGCGCCGCCTGGGTCGACAAGTACCCGATGGCAGCGAAGGCCATCACCATGGCGGTGATGGAGGCGCAGCAGTGGGCCGACAAGATGGAGAACAAGGAAGAACTCGCCACCATCATGGGCAAGCGGCAGTGGATCAACTGCCCGGTCGAGGACATCCTTGATCGCGCCCGCGGCAAGTTCGACTACGGCACTGGCAAGGTGGTCGAGAACAGCCCGCACGTCATGAAGTACTGGCAGGACCACGCCTCCTATCCGTTCAAGAGCCATGACCTTTGGTTCATGACCGAGGACATCCGCTGGGGCAAATACGACGCCGGCTTCGATTCCAAGACGCTGATCGACAAGGTCAATCGCGAGGATATCTGGCGCGATGCCGCCAAGGCGTTCGGCGTTGCCGCGGCAGACATTCCGGCCTCGACGTCGCGCGGCAAGGAGACCTTCTTCGACGGCAAGGTGTTCGATCCGGAAAATCCGGCCGATTACCTGAAGTCGCTCGCCATCAAGCGCGTCGAGGTCTGAGATCTCGGGGTGCGGGTGCGATGATCTGATCACGGAGAAATTTGCGATGAACATGCAAGCCATCAAGACCGAGCCCGCAAAGGTGCTGGCAAATTCGCCGGCGCCCGTCGTAGCGCTCACTCCGAAGCGGCCCCCGAGCCTCGACAAATACACCAAGGCGGCCAGGGAGGTCGCGGTGCGCGTCATCCCGCCGCTGATCGTGGTCACGCTGCTGATGGTGTTCTGGGAGCTGGTGTGCCGGCGCGCAGGTTCGACCCTGCCGCCGCCGTCCAAGGTCTACAAGGATACCAAGGAACTGATCTTCGATCCGTTCTTCGATCATGGCGGCATCGACAAGGGGCTGTTCTGGCATCTCTCCGCCAGCCTGCAGCGCGTCGCGTTCGGCTACTCGCTGGCTGCGGTAGCGGGTGTCGCGCTGGGCACGCTGGTCGGACAATCCGTCTGGGCGATGCGCGGGCTCGATCCGATCTTCCAGGTGTTGCGCACGATCCCGCCGCTGGCCTGGCTGCCGCTGGCGCTCGCTGCCTTCCGCGACGGCCAGCCCTCGGCGATCTTCGTGATCTTCATCACCTCGATCTGGCCCATCATCATCAACACCGCGGTCGGCATCCGCAACATCCCGCAGGACTACCGCAACGTCGCCGCGGTGGTGCAGCTCAATCCGCTGGAATTCTTCTGGAAGGTGATGATCCCCTCGGCCGCGCCCTACATCTTCACCGGCCTGCGTATCGGCATCGGCCTGTCGTGGCTGGCCATCATCGCCGCTGAAATGCTGATCGGCGGCGTCGGCATCGGCTTCTTCATCTGGGACGCCTGGAATTCCTCGCATATCAGCGAAATCATCCTGGCGCTGTTCTATGTCGGCATCATCGGCTTCGTGCTCGATCGTCTGATCGCGGGACTGGGCAAGATCGTGACCCGCGGCACCTCCGCAGGCTGAAGGAAAACCATCATGCAGGCCTATCTGAAGCTCGATCACATCGACAAGACTTTCACCCGCGGCAATGCCACGACCGAAGTCCTGAAGGACATCAACCTGACGATCGCGAAGGGCGAATACGTCTCGATCATCGGACATTCCGGCTGCGGCAAATCCACGCTGCTCAACATCGTCGCCGGCCTGACCGGCACCACCAACGGCTGCGTGCTGCTGGAAAATCGCGAAGTCAATTCGCCGGGACCCGATCGCGCCGTGGTGTTCCAGAACCACAGCCTGCTGCCCTGGCTGACGGTCTATGAAAACGTCAAGCTCGGCGTCGACAAGGTTTTTGCGACCAGCAAGACCCGCATCGAACGCCACACCTGG
>JAQGKA010000433.1 GCA_028290355.1 Tardiphaga sp.
CTGAAGCGCGACAACATCGATCTGGTCTATGTCGGCGGCTATCATCAGGAAGCAGGTCTCATCCTGCGCCAGATGCGCGACCAGGGCCTCAAGACCGTGCTGATGGCCGGCGACGCCATGAACGACAAGGAATTCGCCTCCATCACCGGCCCGGCCGCGGAAGGCACGCTGTTCACCTTCGGCCCCGATCCCCGCAACAAGCCGACCGCCAAGGCGATCGTCGAGAAGTTCAAGGCCAAGAACATCGATCCCGAAGGCTACACGCTCTACACCTACGCTGCGTTCCAGGTCTGGTCGCAGGCGGTGACCAAGGTCGGATCGACCGATCCGAAGAAGGTGATCGAGGCCATCAAGGCCGGCGAGTGGGACACCGTGCTCGGCAAGATGGCGTTCGACAGCAAGGGCGACATCAAGGCGATCGACTACGTCGTCTACAAGTGGGACGCCAAGGGCAACTACGCCGAAATCAATCCCGGCAAGGGGACGTAATAGACTGCGCCCAAGGGCCGCTGTCCATACACGCGGCGGTGGTTATGGATTCCGGGCCCGCGCAAGAGCGCGTCCTCAGACACACCAATTGGCGTGTCGGGGAATGGCAAAGGAGAATGCCCTGGGGTGAATCCCGGGCGGAGCGCAGCGAAAACAGTCCGCGCCGGCTCCGGAAGCCGCGTCGATCTAGGTGGGCCGCGCAGGACTGTCGTGGCACCCATCCAGAAACAGCCTGACCGCAGCGGTGACACGCTCGCGTAGCTCCTTCTCCGATTTGACGATCTTGCCACTGAGGACCATGGCTCGCACGGGGCCGTCGGCGACCGCGTACACGAACTGCTCGGCGATGAAGCTGGCATCCCCTGATCGTATCTGTCCATCGCGCATAGCGTTGGCAAAAATGCCGGCAATCCGCTCTCGCACGTGAAGGCCAGTCTCATGGTAGGCAGACGCCAGCTGCGGGAATTGATGCGCTTCGGACATCACGAGCCGTTCAAGCGCGATGGCCGCCGGCGCGAGCGCGCGTTTCGAAAGCTCTAGTCCGAGCTTGACCAAGGTCGCTTCGATCGGGCCGTCGCGATTGGAGTCGGCGACGGCCGGCATGAGAAGATCATTCGTGCCTTTCTGAATCACCGCCGCATACAATGCCTCCTTGGAGGCAAAGCGGGCATAGAAAGTCTGTTTCGAGATCCGGGCCGTTGCCGCGATGAGATCGACGCTGATCGCCTCGAAGCTCGACTCCAGGAAAAGCCCCCTCGCCACCTCGACGATGTGCTCGGTAATGCGCCCGGCTTGTTCCTTTGTCGGCCGCCCGCTGCTGCGTGGTGCATTTTTTGGCGGCTTGGCCTTGGCAACAGTCATCTTTGCCTTCTCTCTCCGAGCATCTTCTGCGCGCGTCTCCGGGCCGATTTTGCCACCCGGCCCGCGGCATCGATCGTTCGATTTCACCGCATATAGGCTTGCGGCGGCGCACGGTAGAGTATAAATAGTACGGTATCGTTTGATTAATAATTTGGATGTACGTAGAGCGTGGCGGGCCCGGCAGGGTGCGGCTCCACCGCTTTTCGTGCTTCGAGGACCAGACATGAGACAGATGACGTTGGTTTCCCGAATGATTGTGCGCGCCGTTGTCGCGGTGTGTCAGATGGCTCTCGTCTGCCCCGGCACCGCGGCAAGTCCGGCCGACCCTAGCGGCACCTGGCTCACGGAAGATGGCCGCGCCCGCATCCGGGTCGAGCGCTGCGGGGGGAAGCTTGAGCATATCTGCGGCTATGTCGTCTGGATGAAGGATCCCATTGATGCGAATGGGCAACCGCCCAGGGACCAGAACAATCCTGATCTTACGAAGCGGTCCCGACCCGTTCTGGGTCACCAACTGATCCTGGGTCTGAAATTAAGCCCGGCGGGGCGCTTTGAGGGCCAGATCTACAACGCGGAGAACGGCAAGTCTTACGAGATCTCGCTGTGGCGTGAGGCGATGGACTTGAAGGTCAAGGGCTGCATGCTGTCGATTTTCTGCGCCACGCAGACTTGGACTCAAACCATGAATGCCCTGCCCGGGCAGTTGGTGGGGATGACAGGGGACCCGAATGGCCCCAAGGCGGACAAGGAGTGGGCGCAGGCGGCCCAGGCGAAGCCACCGACGGCGGCAAGAGCCACCAAATAGCCGCTGCAGCGCTTCCGATTTCGCGTCGCATCAGCCTGATCACGCGCACTGACGTTTTCCAAAAAATATCTGAACTGGAGTTTGAGATGTACACACTCTCGCGGGTGGAGCGTCTAGCAGTGCTGGCGCTTTGCGCGGCCTTGACGGGATGCGCAAGCGTGGCGCCGGTCCCCTATTCGGAGGTCGCTTCGTCGTCCTACCTGGCACCGAATCCATCCGATACGTCCGGGCGTATTCCGTATCGCTACTCCACCACAGTGGACTGGCGCTCCTACAACAAGATCATCATCGAACCGATCGTGATCTACCGGGGAGCGGATCAACAGTTCGGCGACATGTCCGAAGCGGACAAGACATCGCTCGCGAGCTACATGCAGACGCGATTTGCGGAGAAGCTGAGCAGCCGCTTCACGCTCGCCAATCAGCGCACGCCAAACACACTGCGCGTGAGGCTGACGCTGACGGGCGCGGCAATCACCACGCCGGTGCTCGGCACCATGTCGCGGTTCGACATCGGGGGTCTCGTCTACAATGGAGTACAGGCCGCCCGTGATGGCGAGGGATCGATGACGGGATCGGTTATATACGCCGTCGAGATATTCGATGCCGCGACTTCCCGCCTGCTCGGCGCGTTCGTCAGCAAGCAATATCCGTCTCCGACCAACATCAAGGCGACCGTCGGACCGCTGACCGCGGCAGAGGCCGGGATCGACAAGGGCGCGGATGCGCTGATCGCACAATTGAGATGATGTGGTCTGCCTAAGGCAGCGCGCTGCGCAGCATCCGGGCCACGTCGCAACCTCTGTGCCCTACCCGAAATTCTGCAGCGCCGGGAATGTCTCCAGCAGCCAGATGCTGACGTTGGTGACGGCGCCGGTGAGGAAGCCGATGCCGGTCAGTACCATCAGCACGCCCATGGCGCGTTCGACATTGACGAGGTGGCGCTTCATGCGCGCGAACACCGAGGAGAACTGCTCGACCATCAACGCCGCCAGCAGGAACGGAATCCCGAGGCCGGCGGAATACACGGCCAGCAGCAGCGCGCCCTTGGTGACGGTGGCCTCGGCCGCGGCGACCGAGAGGATCGCGGCCAGGATCGGACCGATGCACGGCGTCCAGCCAAACGCAAAGGCCAGCCCCATGGCATAGGCGCCCCACAGCCCGACCGGCTTGGCCATCGCCAACCGGCCCTCGCGCATCAGCAGGCCGATCCGCGTGAACCCCAGGAAATGCAGGCCCATCAGGATGATGATGATGCCGGCGACGATCGACAACTCCGCCGAGTACGCCCGGATCAGGCTGCCGATCAGGCTGGCGCTGGCGCCGAGCGCCACGAACACCGTGGAAAAGCCGAGCACGAACATCAGGGCCGATATCATCACCGCGCGCTTCGACACCCCCTCGGTCTCGTCGGCGGCGACATGCTCGATGGTCGCGCCGGTGAGATAGATCAGGTAGGGCGGCACCAGCGGCAGCACGCAGGGCGACAGGAAGCTGACGAGGCCGGCGATCAGCGCCGCGGGGATCGAGACATCATGAATCATGGGGCTAGATGCACTGCGACCGCGCCGGGATGCAAGGCCTGCCGGATGCCTCCCCGCGTTGTGATCGCGGCGTGATCGGTTGACCGGATCGCGGCGCTGCGGTCATCTCCGCGGGGGACGGAACAGACCATGAAAAATCTTCTCACCGACATCGCCGGCGTTCGCGTCGGCCACGCCGACGACGCTGAGCTGGCCTCCGGCGTCACCGCGATCGTGTTCGATCGGCCGGCGGTGGCCTCGATGGATGTGCGCGGCGGCGGGCCCGGCACCCGCGAAGGCGCCCTGCTCGATCCCATCAGTACCGTGGAGGCGATCGATGCCATCGCGCTGGCCGGCGGCTCGGCGTTCGGGCTGGAGGCCGGCGGCGGCGTGCAGGCCCGGCTCGCCGAACAGGGCCGCGGTTTCCAGATCCGCGACGCGGTGATCCCGATCGTGCCGGGCGCCATCTGTTTCGACCTGCTGAACGGCGGCGACAAGAAATGGGGCCGCTACGCGCCCTACCGCGAACTCGGCTACACCGCGGCAGCCGCCGCCAGCGACAGCTTTGCGCTCGGCAGCGTCGGCGCCGGGCTCGGCGCCACGACAGCGACTTTCAAGGGCGGCGTCGGCTCGGCCTCGGCGATGACGGTTGGCGGCGTCCGCGTCGCCGCGCTGGCGGTGGTGAATGCGATCGGCAGCGTCACCGTCGGCGACGGGCCGTGGTTCTGGGCCGCGCCGTTCGAAGTGGATGGCGAGTTCGGCGGGCGCGGATTACCGCCCGTCTTCACTCCGGAGATGCTGGCGATGCGGCTGAAGGGCGGCGCGGCGGCCACGGCGGTGGAAAACACCACGCTGGCGGTGGTGGTCACCGACGCCATCCTGACCAAACCGCAGGCGAAGCGGCTGGCGATGATGGCGCAGACCGGCTTTGCCCGGGCGATCTATCCGGTGCATGCGCCGCTCGACGGCGACATCGTGTTCGCCGCGGCAACCTGCGAAAAACCTGTTGATCCGCTGGTCGGGCTGACGGAACTCGGCATGGTCGCGGCCAATACCATGGCGCGGGCGATCGCGCGCGGCGTCCATGCCGCCACGGCCCTGCCGTTTCCCGGCGCGCTGCCGGCCTGGAAGGACCGGTTTTCGCGGTAGAACGAAATCGCGCGGCGCGCGTTGCTGGTTCATCCGACGCGAGGCATGCCATGCCCTCCACCGCGATCCGACTTCTGGCTTACGATGCTGCCGCCGGGGAACTCCGGGTGACGTTCGTCAGCGGTCGGCGGTATGTCTATGCGCAGGTGCCGCCGGAGGTTTTCGCGGCATTCAGCCACGCGCCGTCACGCGGCGCGTTCTTCAATCGCGAAATCCGTGACCGCTATGCGTTCCGCGAAGTGACGGACGGATCAGGCCGAGACCGACAGCGTCGAAGCGGATGAGGCTGAGACCGCCTTGGCCTGGCGCTGGATCATCTGCTCGATGAAATTATAGGACGACGTCGCGGATGACGATGACGCCGTGCCGGTGGGGGCCGAGGTCATCGAGACCTTGGAGCCGTCGGCATAGGTCATCGACGTCGTGGTGGTGCCGTCGCTGTTGGTGGTGGTCGTGCTCGACGCGCCGTTGAGCGCCTGCAGCAGCGGATCGCTACTGGAACCATCGGCGGACTTGGTGCTGGAATCCGCCGTCTTCGGCGCGTGGTGATGGTGGCCCTTGCCGCCGGCGCCCTTCAGCGCCGAACTCAATTCATCCTGGCTGACCGATCCGTCGCCATTCTTGTCGAGCTTGGCGAATACGGCATCGGCATTGGCGGTATTGGTGCCGCCGGCGCCGAGCTTGTCTTCGAATTCGGATTTGCTGATGCCGCCGCTGCCGTCGGTGTCGAGCTGCGAGAACAGATCCTTCAGCGCATCCGACCGGCTGGTCGATGTCGTCGATGTCGTGCCGGCGCTCGACGTATTGCTCTGCGCGGCGAGCATGGCACTCATCGTGCTCGGCGACAGGGTGCCGGACGATGTCGCGCTGCTGCTCTTGATGACGGTGGTCGGGGTCGAACTGGTCGTCGATGCGGTGGTGCTGGCGGCATCGAACAGGCTCGCCGAATTCTGCGTGACGCCGGTCGTCGGCGTCTTCGACTTCGATTTCGCGGCGGCGGTCAGCGCCTGAAGCGCATCGATCGCGGCGGTGGCAGCGGCAAGGGCTGGCAACATCACAAAACTCCTGTTCAAGCCGCATGGAGCGGCCGAATTCCCTGAGCAGGATTTTGCAAGCGGTGTGCCAGCGGAAAAACGTCGATAAAACAAGGGCTTTCGCAACGCGCGCGGCGCCTGCTTCCCGGCAAATCATGCCGTCGCGGCAGAACTTGCCGACTCCTAACGTGCTGCAATGCATTGTCGGGCGAGCGTTGCCGATATGCGCAGCCCATGTTACCCGAAGCTTCGCCTCCGCAACGCCGTCAGGAAAACCGCCATGTCTCAGAGCTTTGCGCCACGCCCGCTCGTCATCGCGCCGTCGATCCTCGCCGCCGATTTCGCCAGGCTCGGCGAAGAGGTCCGCGCCGTCGATCAGGCCGGCGCCGACTGGATGCATCTCGACGTCATGGACGGCCATTTCGTGCCGAACATTTCCTACGGTCCCGACGTCATCAAGGCGATGCGCCCGCACAGCAAGAAGATCTTCGACGCGCATCTGATGATCGCGCCGTGCGATCCCTACCTCGAAGCCTTCGCCAAGGCCGGCTGCGACCACATCACCGTGCATGCCGAGGCAGGTCCCCATCTGCATCGCTCGCTGCAGGCGATCCGCGCGCTCGGCAAGAAGGCCGGCGTCTCGCTCAATCCGGGCACGCCAATCTCGGCGATCGAATATGTCATCGACATGGTCGACCTGATCCTGGTGATGTCGGTCAATCCCGGCTTCGGCGGCCAGGCTTTTATTACTTCCGCCCTCGGCAAGATCAGCGACCTCCGCGCCATGACGGCAGGACGGCCGATCGATATCGAGGTCGATGGCGGTGTGTCTGCTGCGGTGTCGGGACAACTGGCGGCGGCGGGGGCGAACGCCTTCGTTGCGGGCTCCGCGGTATTCAAGGGCGGCACGGTGGAGAGCTACAAGGCGAATATCGATGGGATCAGGAAGGCGGCGGAGATGGCGCGGGGAGAGATGGTGTGAGGATCTAACTCAACCGCAGAGAGGCTATAGCAGCAAAAGAGCGGTGATCGACTAAGCTAGAGGTATTTTTGGTCATGACATCTCAATCCGAATGGCCAGATCCAACATGGCACATAGGTCAACGCGATCATCTGCACGCTCTTGGCGTTATTACTTCTGCTTTCAATCTACTTGAATTCGCTCTGCTCTCATTTTTCATCAGATATGTTGTAGCCGATCCGACTAGTGCTCCAAAGATTTTCGGCCTTCTCTCAAACCACAACATACTTGAACTTCTTAGAGCCGATCCAGGAAGAACTTGAGTCAGATGAGTCGGTTGTGATTCGATGTCTCGGAGCGATTCGTGACAGGAGCACACGATGTGGAAGCCTGAACACCGTCTGACGGCCGACCGGCGCAGCC
>JAQGKA010000445.1 GCA_028290355.1 Tardiphaga sp.
CCGCTCGAAGGCGGCGTTGTCGTAGAGCAGCGCGCCCAGCAGCGCCTGCTCAGCCTCGACATTGGCCGGCGCGTGCGGGATCGCCACCTCACTGGGGACCGGGCGCAGGTCGAGGGCAGAGCGCTACGTCGTTATTGCGTCCAGCGCCGAATCCTGTGACGACCCACTCCAGCTTTTGCGAGAGCGGCCTCTTGTGCGTTACGATCGCTCTTTGTGGTCCGGCCAAATCGCGGAAAACTACCTGAGACAGCAGCGCATCCGGCCGAAAGACCGCATCGAACTCGACGCGCTTGATGCGATCGCCGTGCTGGTCCATCGCGGCATCGGCATTTCGCTGGTGCCGGACCGCGCTCTGCCTTGGCCCGCGGAGCTGAAGATCACGAAGCATCCTCTTCCAGAGCCGACACCACAGCGGGAGCTGGGCTTACTTTGGCCGGTCACCTCGGCTCATGCGCGGCTAATCCGGGTCGTGGAACAGGAAACTGCTCTCGCAATAGGCGGTGCGCCGTCGTAGCGATCGCACATCATCATGCCAGACGGGACGTCTATCGTGTTGGAGCGCCAGCCGGGCGCCGACAGAGGCGGCTATGCCGGGCTCGAAGACGAGATCGACAATCATTGGGGCATGCTATTCAAGGCCGCCGTGCTGTCGACGCTGCTCAGCGTCGGCGCCGAAGCCGGCACCAGTCAGGACGAGAATAACCTAGTGCAGGCGATCCGCTCCGACGATGCCGTCCGGCAATACGCCCGGCGCGTCCGGCATCAGCTATAGTCGGGCAAAGTCAGCGCGCTGTGGATCTGACGGGAGCTGTTCTTCTCCAGAACTTTGCCTCCCGCTTCTGCCGCCATCTTCCGGAACATCTCATTGCGGGCGTCGATCTACTCTTGGCTGTCCGGGATCATGATCCGCTTGCCTTCATCGACCAGAGCCTGGTTCATCTCGACGAAGGGCCGCACCAGTTTCTCATAGACCTTGAAGGCAGAGTTGTAGTCCGCATTGGTCGCGATCTCGCCGGCCAGGACCCAGGCGCCGACCAGCGCCATGCTCGACCCTTGGCCCCGGCGGATCTCGATATCCTTTCCCCTGACGCCTCCCGTGATCGCTTCCGGATCGATCTTAGCGACCACTGCGCCGTTGGCGTCCACGAAGCCGATGCTCTGCGTGTCGACGTGCGCCGCACGCATCTGCGCGTACAGGCCCATGCGCTCCACCGCCTCGATCGCCGTGCCCCGGACATCGATCGGGTAGCCGCCGCCGCGTAGCGACGAGGCCTTTTCAACGATCGTTACAGCGATGCCATAGCGGGCGAGCCAGAACGCCAGCGCGGGGCCCGCAATGCTCGCGCCGGATATCAGGACATTCCTGACGCTCCTTTCAGTCACGGTTCGCCTTCCCATTTGTGTTCCGGCGGATCGTTCCGCGACCGCGATTTCCGATGGCCGTGCTATCGCTCGGCATTATGCTGGTGGCGGTTATGTCATTGTTCGCTGGCTTGGTGCTCGACACGGCGTCTCGTGGCCGTCGAGAGGCGAAGTTATTGCGCTATCTCGCGGAGCCTTGGCTACCCAGTCATGAGGAGAAAGAAGCCGAAAGGATGCGCCAAGATCACGCGTCCTACTAACTCAGCAGCTGCATCACCCGGCATTAGAAATTCGGCTCTGGTCGATTCTATACGGCCAAAGCGCTGAAAGTTGCTATGTGAAAGGCGGAGCCCGTGGTCAACTAGCGGTATGTCGGCAAAACCTGGATATCGACACCGCATACCGCACGCGATCCGCGTTGATATGGCGGGCCCCGCTCTCCCATGTAAAAGCCACTGCAAGAATTAGCGGACCGCTGCCTGGTCAGTATTTGACGTCACCTCTCAGAGTGAGCGCAGAGACCCGCCCCGATGGGCGCAAATTGTCGGACGAATGCTGGGGCGGTGCCAGGCGCACGATCCTGCGATGCCCAAACGCCATATGGAAATAATTGTCCTCGGGCAGGAATTCGTTGTCCGCGATTTCAACGAAACGTGTCGCCGTGGCGGCTTGCAGGTTGAGAAAGAAACCTGCGTCGTCTTCACCAAGCACTGCGCCAATCGTCTGGTCAACCGCTGACGTCGGGGGGCAAAGAAAATGAAAGGCCTCATGAGGTTGATCAGAGTCCTCGGCTGCGAACGTTGCATGCACGGTGTCATGCGCCGCTGGCCCAAAGCGATAGCAGTGACCGGCGTCGAAGAACCGGTCGAACATCTCGAACGCCCCGACTGAAAGCCCGCCATGCGGCGCGATGGTCACATCGCGCACCGCTTCGATCACCGGCGTCTTGCCGTCTCTCAGGCAACGCAAGGCAAGTTTGCCTGTGGCGGCCCGCGGCGTGTCGTTGACGAGATGCAGATAGAGCCCGTTGGTGCCTTCGTCAGTGATCGACAAGCGCAGCGGCTGCGAGGCGCGGCGCAGCGCATAGAAGGCCGATTTCGGACGGCCGCAGGAATCTAGCAGGCCCCAGCCTGCGCCGGGCTGCAGGTCGCGCCACAGCCATATCAGCGCGCCAGCGGTGGTGGAGGCTGGGCGGCGCCATTCGTCGATCGTCCGTTCGATGACCTCGGCCGTGATCGCGCGCGAAAGGTGGCGCCAGCGCCCGGGTTCGCTGGGGCGCAGGCTGCGGCCGTCTTCGTTCCACAGCGCCTGAAGATAATGCTCGCGCACATCGTCGAAATCCCAAGACGCGCCTCCGTCGCGCGGGACACCGGCGAGCCAGCGTTCCGGATCGCTGGTCGGATCGAGCCGATGGTCAGCGAAGTAGCGATCGTCCGGCAGGTTGGCGAAAGCTAGGCACTCGGAGGCAAAGCGGACATTGGCGCGGCGCGCATCGCCGAGGGGCCGCAAATATGCGCCAACGCCGTAATAATGCGACGGGCCCGCTTCGGCCACGAAGGGCAGCGCGCCGCCTGACGGCGAACCCGGCACATAGGCGACGTCACACCAGCCCGCCAAAACTTCGGGAATGACGGTTTCCGCCAATGGCACGTCGCGCATCTGGCGCGGCAGGCCCATCATCGCAGCCTGCTGACCAACCTCACTGCCGCCTGATATCACGACCAATGACGGCGACGCGCTCAACCGGCGAACGACCGTCGTGATTTCGCTGCGGATGACTTCAGCAAAGGCCTCATCCGACGGGTAATCAAAATTGGCCATCATGACGTCCTGCCAGACCATGATGCCGAGCTTGTCGCAGAGGCGGTGGAAACCCGGGATCTCATAGACCATGGTCCCGCTGAGACGGACCATGTTGAGGCCAGCATTCTGCATCAGGCCAAGGTCCTGCGCGTAATCCGCATCGGATGCCTGCAGGCTCACCACGTCGATCGGCGTCCAGCATGCGCCGCGGCAGAAAATGCGAACACCGTTCACATGCAGGGTGAAGCCATTTCCGTCCGGCCCGCGGTCGACCTCGATCCGGCGAAATCCAACCTCCCCGAAATCGATCCGGACGGCACCGATGTCGACAGTCACAGCATGGAGCGTCGGGCTGCCATGGGTGTGAGGCCACCACAGGTCCACATCGGGGATTCGCAGTGTGCCCTGCCAGCGCGTCGTTTCGGCCAGCGGCACTTCCGTGTCGAGCGGTATCAGCAGCGCCTCCGCCCCCGCGCAGTGCAGGACCGGCGTCACGCCTTTGGCCACTCCCGACAGATCGAGCGTGAGCGTCAGAACGCCTTCGGTTTTTTCGAGCCGGCTGCGCAGATCGACATTGCTTGGGCGGACAATCCCCTCTTCGATCAGCAGCACAGACCGATATGGGCCGACCACATCGACGGGCGGGCACCATCCGGGCATATGCCCGATCAGCGTGGTGCGCAGGAACCGCAGCCGCGGCTCCTCGATCATCATCGTCTTCCAGCGTGCCCGTGGACCTTTCGTTCTTGCCAGCACTCCGCGGAGGCTCCTGAAGGCGATATGGATCCAATGCTCACCGTCGAGTACGATATCGGCCTCATACGGCTCGAACATCGAGCTGCTGGTGAGGATGAGCCTGTCGTCGAGGAAAACCTCGGCGAATGTGGCGAGCCCCTCGAACCGCAGCTTACGCTTGCCGTGTCCACTGACGCGGAGCCGGTACCAGACGTCCTTGTCGTGCAGCGGCTGAGGGTCAATGAGGCTCCATTGTCCGAGCGCCCGCAGCGCGCCAGCGGCCGTTCCAGGAACGATGGCGGGCAACCAGACGGCTTCACTCAACCCGTTGGGCTCTTGCCATGCCTGAGGGGGCGAGAGCGCTAGTTCCCAGCCGCTGTTGAGCGGCTGCACCTTGCGTCCCGTCATGGCGCGGATGTCGGTCATGGCAATAAATAGGCCGAGCAAGTCATAGGGAGATCATGCCGCGATCGGGCGCCGGCATGGGGTGGTCGTGTGGCGATCATGCTGCGGCGCCTCGGGCAACGAAACCGTTCGTGAGGCTATCGAGGGCGATGTCGTAATCGGTCGCGAGCTGGCGGATGGCGTCCGTCACATCAGGAACTTTGCCGCGGGCCGAGGCGCGGGCGAACTGAAACTGCATGATCTTGGTGCCGCCAGCGATCGCCTCTGCCGCCAGCCTGGCGCGCTCCAGTGCCGGGGCGCCCTGCTCCTGTAACCACGCCAAATAGGTCGCGAGCAGTTCGAAGTTCGCACCCACCTGACGTAATGTGCTGAAAGCGTAAGTGTGAAACCACTCGGGAGGCCGTCCCATCAGCCGGGCGATGTCGGCACTGATCACTTCGCCCCATGCCGTAAATGGATTCCGCGACGGGCGACGACGCAGGTGTTGCGCCAACAGCGTGCGAGACATTTCTACCTGCTCGTGTGCAGGCGGCGCCGGACCGAACTTGATGAATTCGACATACGGGAACAGCGGCAGACCGTTATCACGCGCGGGCCGCAACAGCGCGTCGAAATCTTCGCCTTCGAGGCGGAAGTATCCGCCATTGTGAAAGTAATCGAGCCGGCGGTTGACCGAATCCAGAACGTTGACGCCGATTGTCGTTTTGCTGTGGCTGTGGCGATAGGTGATGCCGCGGGTATCCGGCAGATAGTAAGAATCGACCTCGATTAGTGGTAGACGGCCACGCGCCAACTGCAGGCGCGCGTGATCTTCCAACTGATCGAAGATCGCGAGCTCCAGAATCTCGACACCGTACAGCAGCGCGAGATCGGCGGGCGGAATCTTGAAAAACGTGAACTGGTCGCCCTCGTAATCCTGCGCGACCGTGAAAGCCAGCGCGGCTCGGGGATCATGCCCGCGCTGGGCCAGCACTTCGATCAGCAGATCGACGTAGCAGTTGGTCTCGGGCCAGTTGCGCGCGGGATCATGCAGCCCATGACGCACATAGGTTGCGGGATCCAGTCCATCGATGGCGCAAGCGGTTTGCAAGGCCTAGCCCGACAACACGCGGCGGACATCCGCGGGCCACGCATCGACCTTGGTGCCGTGGTGACGGAACAGCGCCAGCGCCGTCCGCTCCAGGCCGAAGCCGACGCAAGCCGAATGCGCGACTTCGCCGCCCGCGAAATGCATGCCCCACAGGCTGCCGAAATGGTTCTGGTGATAGTTGAACGACAGACACGCCGTCGGATTTTCATCGCTCGCGACTGGAATCAGCAATTCGAATTTCAGCCCCTGGTCGCGCTGGCTCGACGCCATGACACGGCCGGTGCGCCCGAAGAACGGGTCGTTGGCCACATCGATGACGCAAGGCAGGCCCAACGAGGCGATCAGCTTCTCGCCGCGCTCGAGCCAGGTGGCCCGGAAAGACGTCACTTCGTCGGCAGTGCCGATACGGACGAATTCGCGCATCCGGAACAACTGCATCCGCGCCGGATCCTTCGAGGGCTCATGGCGGAAGCAGTATGACTTGAGATCGAACAGCCGACCGCCTTCCGGCACCGGACCCGCCGCCGCGACAGTGGGATACAGCGGGTAGCAGGCAGCCGGCGTCAGAGCGACTTCGGTCGCATCCTGCATCTCGGTCCAGTCTTCGCCCCGCTCGATCAGGCCGACGAGCTTGGCATGGTCGGCGTTGTCGCCCATGAAAGAGTGGACGCAGCCGGCCAATTGCGGAAAGCTCTTCAGGTAACCTGCTTTCTCAAGATTCTTGCGCGGCATGCCCGGCGGAAAATGAATCCGCGTGGCCTGGTCGCCAACGGCCATTTTCGTCACCGCGGCTTCGAAACCATCGATGACCTCTTCGAACACCCCGGCGCGGCCATAGAGCCCGTCGACGCCAGTCTTGATAAGGATCGACTCGTCGAACAGGGCGGCGAGAAATGCTTCCGGACTTTGCACGAGTTTACCAGGCGCGTTCATCACTGTCACTCCAGACCTGGGTCAAATCGGCTCGCGACCACCAAGCCAGCGGTGTTGGCGAGGATGCGATCGTTCGCCACCATCAGCGGCGCCGACAACACATCTCTGAGATGGCGGCCGACGGAAAATGGGCTATCGTTGCGATAGCCTGCAATGCCAGTCACCATCAGCGCTTCAAGCACGACGTCGACGGCCATGGTCGAAGCCATGACCTTGAGATTATTCATCTCGATTGCGAAATTGATTGAGTTGAGATCGTCTTCGTTATGCTTGGCTGTCTCGAACCGTTCGATATGTGCGACGAGCGTCGACTTGAGCGTCTGCAATTTTGCTGTGGCCTCGGCCAGTCGAGCGGCTGCTGGTAGCGGCCCAGCGAAATCGGACGGCATGCGCCGCGCTGTTGCCCGAACCGAGGCATGCGCGCGCGACAGGGCATCGGTCGCGATCCCGAACCAGACGCTGGCCCACAGCACATGCGCGGTGGCCAGCATTGATTGCACTGCGATCTCGTGGAACGGCTTCGGAAAGATCTGATCGGCTCCAGCCGTTGCCGTCAGCAGAAAACCCTCGGAACAGGTTGCACGCATGCCCAGCGTATTCCACTCAGCGGTGCGCTGAAGTTGATAATCGTCACGCCGCAGCGCGATCAGGACCTGGTCGGACCCGACCGACGCCGGACTGCGGCGCGCGGTCGCCATGATGATGTCGGCTTGCGTGGCGTATGACAGGACACTCGCCTGCTTGGTCAGCGAAACCCGGTCACCCGCGGTCTCGATCGCGCAATTCGAGATGCGCAGATCGCCGCCGATGCCGGCTTCCGTGGTCGACGACGCGATCAATAGCTGCATTGCAGCCACATCGCGCATAAGGGTGCGATGATATTCGGTTTGCATACCATGGGCGACCAGGCTCGATAGCTTGATCTGATGCATGGCGTAAATCATGCCACTGGCGCCGCAAGCGCCTGCGAGAACCACGCAAAGATCCGCAATTTTGCGCAATTCCAATTCCTGGCCACCAAGGCTTTTAGGCACCATCAAGCCGAGCAGGCCGTTACGGCGAAGGGCTTCGAATGTCTGCGCCGGAAACGTCGCGGTTCGGTCCGCAAGATCGGCATTTCGCGCAGCAACGTCGACGGCAACCCGCTGCATCACGTCACGCCAGGACGCGGTTTCGGGCACGTTAACGCTTTCCTTCACCGCGTTCGGCATCATGACCTTAGACTTTCTGAGAGGCGAGCTGCTCAACAGCAGAAATCAACCCACCAAGCGTCGCAAATGTCCTGCGAGTCAGCAGACTATTGGGAAACTCGATATCGAATTCCTCCTCGACCGCCAGCATCAGCTGAACTGAACCGAACGACGTCATGCCCGCATCGAACAGATTATCCTGGTCGGACAAGCCACCGACCGGAACGGGGAGAAGGTTCATCGATCCTACAATGGTGCGCACACGATCACGCATTAATTTTCTCCAAGTTATAAAAGTCTGCCGCTTCACCAACGGTTGCGAGCGGGGTCATGGTTATATGCAGGAGATATCAGGTAAATGTGTAGTGAATCGTAATCAGCCTCAAATGCAGCGGATCGCTCCGGCATCAAGCTTAACAAAATGAAGATGCAATCACGAAAAACGGATGTTTTCGTCAATTCCCGATACCGGTCGCTGCGGTTGCGACTAGCTGCGCACCCACAGGAAGATCGCTTGCGAGACCGTGAGCCGGAATTCGATCGACGCGTGAGTAGTCGTTGACGAACGCGTCCCCGCACGGTGAACATTTCTGTTCGCTCAACCTTTTGCCGCTTGCGCCAGCAGATGCCGGTTAAAGTCCGCCCTGCTGAGGCGCCTTTCGAGCAACGGCATCGTCAGGATCAGCAGGGTTCGAAACGGAGCGCGCAAGATAACCCAACATGATTAGCGAACAGCTAATATCGGCGAAACATAGGGCGCTGAGCACACGTTAATGATGGAACACGATACCGGGTGACACCTTCGCCGCCCACGAGCTAAGAAATGAACATCCCGCAAGGGCGATTACGTGACAGCGAAAATATCGAAATGCCGGCCCATTCGGCGGACGAACTGGATTGGGCGAACAGTGATAGTTTCAAGATCATGACATCCCGATATGGCGCACCGGTCACGTTTGATACTTTCGGCGGCTTCTATCACGTAGGCCGCATTGATCGACAAGCCCGCAAGGCGGTGCTGTTGCTCGCGCCTATCGGGTACGAGGAGTTGTGTACCCGCGCCACATGGCGCGCTTTCGCCGAGATCATCGCAGCGGCAGGCCATGCCTGCCTCCGATTCGATTATCCCGGCACCGCAGATGCCGTCGATCCCGTTGGCGAGCCCGAAGGCATCTCCGATTGGGTCGCTGCTGCCCGTCGGGGCATGGCATTCTTGCGCGACTGCAATCCCGGCATCGAACTCGTTCTGGTCGGACAAGGCTTTGGCGCCAGTCTGGCCGCTCAACTCGGAGCCGGATCGCCCGACGTCGCGGCGACGGTCTTGATGGCGCCGCTGGTCAAAGGGCGCGCTTACCTTCGTGAACTTCAAGCCTGGTCGCGCATGGTAACCGAGCGGATGGGCCTTGAGCCCGACCCTTTGGACGACAACGGCTACGGCGTCGCCGGTTTCCGACTGGCAGGCAGCCGCGCAGCAGCCATCAAAGCTCTCGATCTCACCCGGACAGCGCAGGTCCCTGCCGCACGGGTGCTTTTGGTTGAGCGCGGTCGAATTTCCAGCGACAGCCCGATCGGCAACCACCTGACGACGCTCGGTGCCGATGTGTCGTCGATCGATTACGCGGGCTATGAATTGATGCTGCAGGATCCAACTCCGGTTGAACCGCAGCTCGGCACGCTGACACGCATCGTGTCATGGATCGACGATCTCGCGCATTTTCCAATGGCAGGCGCCAACTTTTCTGCCAAGGCGCTAGAGCCCGCGCGGCCAATCGCCGGCCCTCACTATGCGGAATTACCAGTTCGATTCGGACCAGACGAGCGACTCTTCGGCGTCCTGTGTCAACCGCTCGGCCGAAGGCCTTTAGCTATCGCGGTCCTCGCCAATTCTGGGCGCGACTATCACATCGGCTGGGGTCGCGCGGCAGTAGAACAGGCTCGCGCCCTCGCGGAGCGCGGGATCGCCTCGTTTAGATTCGACGCCGGCGGCATCGGCGACAGTCCGGCTTCGGCAAGCGCGCCGGCCGAAGTGCTGTATTCGGACGAACAACTTGCCGACATGCGTCACGCGATCGACTATGTCGAGAAGCTCGATGCCGGCCCGATCGCTCTGGTCGGACGCTGCAGTGGTGCTTACGGCGCATTCCAGGTGGCTGTGCAGGATGTGCGCGTTCGTAATATCGTCGCCATCAACATCTTGCGGTTTGTCTGGGACCCCAGGGAAACTGTCGCAGAAGCGTTGCAATCGGCCCATCGAACCGTCAGCGGGTCCGTTGCGATGCTGTTCAGCAAACAAAACCTGAGACGGCTGCTGTCAGGCAATTTGCGCGTCAAAGCCCCGGTTGTCTCAGTCTCGAAGCGCCTTGTTCGAATCGTCTCATCGAGAGTTCGTCAGATCCTTGCGGGCGAGCCCGGCCAGAACCTCTACGGCGAAGTCCATCGCCGTTTCCAAACTCTCGAAAGTCGCGGCGTTGGCTTAGCGATGTTATTTTCGGAAGGAGATCACGCGCTGGGCGAATTCCGCACGTATATGGGAAGAAAGGGCGCGCGACTACGCCGCTATCCGAGGGCTTCGGTTTCGATAATCCCTAATGCCGACCACAATTTCACGCATTTGGGTGCGCGCGCGCGACTAACGAACGCCTTGTGCGACGTGCTCGCGGCACCTTCGTCACCGCCATCCCGCGAGTAGCATCGCCAGGCTTCGAAGTTTTCCTTGAGATCTAACCTACGCCGTTAGCGTTTCTCGACAGCTTCGCAGTGCCTCACCTCCCTCAGCGAGCGTCAATTCGGCCGGAGCGCTTTCGGCGAAAACCGCCGTTCGTTGCTTGGGCTTCGCTAGGCCAATCAACGAACCTCGGAAGCCGTGCCTTGGAGAGGCGCGAGATCGCTGGTTTCAAGAAAACAGATCACGTCCGCCGCTGCCTGATACACGCCTTCAACCGAACACAGCCTGTCAGCGCCTGCCTACCCGATTAACCGGACCGCCACGATTCATCGGTGTTCCCGCTCGTACTCCAACTCCGGCGACACCGACTCCGGGAGGCACCACGGTTCGCGCAACCGGCCGCGGCCGCCGCATCACACCAATTTCAAACGGACCGTTACGCCGCCCACCGCAGCTGACAGCTCAGCGCCGACCTTTGGGCCGCTGAGTTGCAAGATCACGCCATTGGCATTCTGCAATCTCAGAACCGGTCGGCACTTCCTAAAAGTGTCAAATACCGGCCATTCGGTTGGATGGCATCCATGCAAGCACCGGCCCCAGGCGATCTTCAGATAAGGCGATCGCCGACTCGGAAAGCATTTGCCTTGCTGACCTTCTCGTTCACCCTCGCCACATCACGCACATAAATTGTATTGAATTTATCCATGCCCGTTGTCGGTTCCAGTACGCGCGTGAATCCGTCGTACTTCGCTGCGACGAAACCATTACTGAGTATCGTATCATGCATCGCGCGATCGTCGAGATTGTAGTCGGAAGCCAGTCCAAGCGTCTCAACGATGATGATCTCAAGCTTGGGATCAGTAAGAAGCCGTTTCGATCCCAAGATTACTGCGGGCTCAAACCCCTCCACGTCGATAACCAGCATGTTCGGAGTCTCTGGGAACACATCATCAAGTGCCCGGACGGGAATTAACAGCCCCGAGCCATCCAAGACGATCCGATCGTTTCCCCCGCGATCTGTGGAAAAATGCAGATCGGAAGCTTCCTTTCCCGCCCCCATGTTGAGCGTGGTCACCAAGTTCGACACCTCATTGATCGCAACATTGTCGCGCAAAGCTTTGAATGTCGACGGCACCGGCTCCATAGCGATCACGCGCGCTTTTGCTACGCTGCTTGCAGCGATTGAAAGCGCGCCGATATTGGCACCGACGTCGCCCAATAGATCACCTTCACTGAGGAAATGAAGCGCGAGCGAGACTTCTTCGACCTCAGGCAAGCCGAAGTAATAGTTCACCGCGGCGCCCGGCATCTGCTTGGATATAATAAGCCTGGAATCCCCGACGAAGGGTAAAACAATGGGCTGTTGAATGGCGCGGCTGGCAAGCTGCCATCGCATGAACCTTAAGAACGTGCGACGTTTGTTTTCGCGCGCCAGCGGATGTCGGTTCGCGAAGAGCGACAGATGGTAAAGATCCGCCAGATTTCCCATAACAGCATTCCTTGTGAAGGTTGCCTAACGCCAAGCATCACTGCTGGCAGGATATTGAGCGAGCGATGGCGACGCATATTCCTCGGAAGCCGTCAAACTCCGGAAATTTCTCCAACTTTAATCTAATCGTCAGCTCCGCAGCGTTTCCCTGCGGCCAACGGAGACCGAATAGCTATTACCGGTATTTGTCTACAGTAATCGCGGTGATTTCAGATTAACGTAAATGGTCTGTCGGGGCGAACCGGCTTGGCCGTGCTCGCACGGCGGAGACAGCGGCATCTACAACTCATAAGATAGCCCGAGTTCTTTGAGCGCCCACAGTGGCCGGAATGAACGCGCGCGGGCTCAATGATAGAGCGTGATCATCTGATGTTGAGCCTCCCGACGATCACCGCTTCGTTCTGCAATGAGAAGCAGACGCCCGGCTTCGTCAAGAGCGACGAGGCGGGAACGCGGTCCTCAATTGGACGGCGCCCTCGTCATGGTTGGTTCAACCACCGGGCTCTCCGCGGGCTGCCCCGGCGCCCCGCCAAAGCTCGCCTTGAGGGATGATAGCGGGCTCTCGATCGCGTAGTAAGAGAGAACAGAAAGTGCAAGCGTAATGGCGAGGGCGAGGACGACCTGCATCAGTGGTGCTTTATCGCCACTCAGTGCACCATCGTTCAGGCCCAAATAGAACAACACCGGGAGATGGACAACGTACATCGCGTAGGAGATGCGGCCGAAGCCGCGCAGGATCGGCGTCGACAGAAAAGCGGTCAGTCCACGCTTGACGATACCATCATCGAAAACCATCGTGCTGACGAAGGATACACTGATCATCGCGTAGGCCGCCAGCGCGATGGTCCAGTACACCGCCTGCGACGTGATAATGCCAGTGTCCCGGTCGATCCGATCGACGATCAACAGCAAGATGGCGACAGCCAGCAACAGCAAGCATTGCGGTCCACGCAGCGAGCGTTTCTCGAACTCGCGAACGGCCAACCAACCGCCTAGCGACAGTGACAGCATGCGCGTCAAGATCGACATATAAACGAGATCGCCGGATAACAAGTTATCCTGGCCGCTGTAAACTGCTGCGGTCGCTAAGCCGCAGACAATCGCGAGAACCGGAATCACGCGCCCCGTAACAACGCTCAACAGGCGCTGCGGCACCAGCAGGACCAACAGCGGCCAAAAGAAATAAAACTGCTCCTCGACGGAGAGCGACCAGGTTTGCTCGAGCGGATGCGGCGCAGGATGAAACGGGTGGTAGAAGTTGAACGTGTAGGTCAGCAGACTGAGCGTATCCCACGTCCCGAAATGGAAAATGATGTAGCAAGAGACCACAACAAGATAATAGACCGGGAAAATTCGCAGTGCGCGGCGAGCATAAAAATTAGAGAACGAGATGCGGCCGGTCTTGGCGCATTCCCGCAGCAACAGCCGGGTAATGAAGAAGCCGCTGATGGCGAAGAAAATGTCCAGCGCCACATAACCTGTCCGCAGCGCCTGATTGAGCTTCCAGGCGATGTTATATAGCTCACTGTCAACCACTTGCGGCAGGTGGCTGAAGACGACAACTAGCACGGCAACGCCACGAAAGCCGTCAAACGCCGGAAATTTTTCCAGCCGCTGAGAGCTGCCCGCTAGGTCCGACATGATGATCTTCCTCCAAAAGATCGATAGGATTAAGCTTCTTCCAATCGTACGCAAATGAACAACGTAGACGCATTTCCATCCGACTCCTCGAGCCTACAGGTTTCCATCAATTCGGACGGTCGGCGCCACCGCCGCCGCCGGGTATCCCGCCGTTACCACAGCGCACGCTGTTGACGCCGCCGCCACCACCATTCGGATTAGACGCACCATCGCCATCAGGCACACCTCCGGCACCCCCACCGGGTGAGCTGCCGCCGGTTCCCGTATTATCATTGTGACCCGCATTGCCTGCGCCGGTCGCTGACGCCGCGCCACCGCCTCTTGCGCCGTATGCTCCAAAGGTGGTGTTCGGCCCGCCGTTGCCGCCGCTGAATTTCGTTGTCCCGACGCAATTTGTAGCGGACCCACCGGGGGCCACTGTATTGCTGATTAGAACTCCGCCCTTTCCTCCAACCGCCGATACGGCACTAGCCGAGCTAAAGAAGGTCGTGCCCCCTGCTCCGCCGGAGCTCGAACCGTTATTGCCTCCGCCCGCGCCACCAGCTCCTATTTTATAAGAAATACTGGCACCCGCCGTTACAGCAAAATTCGCGATCGCTGCATAAGCGCTGCCACCGCCGCCGTTTCCACCGCCTTCTCCGGTCACCATAACGCCGCCACCACCACCGCCCGTGCATTCAACCAACGAAAGCTTTGTAACGCCTGCCGGAACGGTCCAGGAGGTGCCGCTCGTCAGGACAACAACAGTGGGAGCGTTGTTACTGACATGACCAGCATAGGATATCCACGGACGGCAACAACTGCCGTTAACCCCGTCTGTGGAGCCGAGGTCACGCCGCGAGTTTGAAGGGGCTGAAACTGATTTAGTTATTCCGCATCAGGATGATCGGATCCGCGCTGTCCGGCACGCGCCGCCATTGCGCATTGTCGTCGGCCTCGAAATGCCAGGTCTCGCCGCTGGCGGACATCATCAGCAATTCGCCGCGCTCGAGCCGCCATACGGTCGGATTGAAATTCGCGACAATGGGATCGCAGCGCGGCTTCAGGAACACTGCAAAATTATCCTGCGTCGCCTCGGTATTGGTCAGCGTCAGGCCGCAGATGGCGCGGCCGTTGCCGCGCACCACCGACCAGTCGCCGATCATCTGATCCATCGACTTTGCAAGTGATCGCGCTGCAGCCAGATTTTGCAGGATGTAGACGCCCTCGCCGGTGCGCAGGCCTTCGAAGATGCCGCTCTCGACTTCCGTGAAGTCGATCACCGCCTGGCCGGTCGCGTCCTGCAACCGCACGATATCGAGGCCCTTGATGCTCCAGGCCGTGATGTCCTTGGTGAACGGCAAAGCCTTCGGGCAGGCTGGCTCAAGCTCCAGCTTCAGCCCCTGCGGCGAGCCGTCACCCTTCAGGGTGACGACGCAGGTCTTGCTCCGCTCGGTGGTGGACAACTCCCATTGTCCAACCATGTCTTTCTTCAAGCTCCCGGCGTCCTGTGCCCGCGCCGGCGCGCCGAGCATCACGCCGGCGATTGCCAGCGCGACGCAGCGGCCGCGAACGGACAGCAGGCCCATGATCAGCGGCCTTTTACCGGCGTTTCCGGGATCGGCGTCATCGGCGCCTTGCCGGCGAACCATAGCTTGAGGTTGTCGACCACCAGTTGATCCATCGCGTTGCGCGTCACCACCGACGCCGAACCGATATGCGGCAGTAGCACCACATTCTGCATCGCGCGAAGTTCATCCGGCACTTTGGGTTCCTGCGCAAACACATCAAGGCCGGCGGCGAGAATGGTTCCGGATTTCAAGGCCGCGATCAGCGCGGGCTCGTCAATCACCGAACCGCGGGCGACATTGACGATGATGCCGCGCGGACCGAGCGCGCTCATGACTTCAGCGTTGATCAGGTTCGCCGTCGACGGACCGCCCGGTGTGATGACGATCAGCGTATCGACGAGCTTCGCCATCTCGATCAGGTTTGGATAGTGCTTGTAGGAAACGCCCGCGGCCGGATTGCGCGAATGATAGACGACCGGCACCAGCGAGGCATCGAGACGGCGGCCAATCGCCTGGCCGATGCGGCCCATGCCGACCATGCCGACCTTGCGATCGCGGAGCGAGCCGACACTCAAAGGATAAGACTGCGTCAGCCACAGACCGGAACGCAGATAGCGGTCGGCCTTGATGAATTCGCGCGCGGTGGCGATGAACAGGCCGAGCGCGGTGTCGGCGACTTCCTCGGTCAGCACGTCCGGCGTGTTGGTGACGACGATGTTGTGCTCGGCCGCAGCTTTGGCGTCGATGTGATCGTAGCCGACGCCGAAGCTGGAGATGATCTCGAGCTTGGGAAAGCGCGACAGCACCGCGGCGTTGGTCGGCACCAGGCCAGTGACCGCGATGGCGCGAATGCGGCCGGCGACGTCCGGCGTCAGCCGCTCCAGATCCGGCTGGGTCTCGAATTTGTGCAGCACGTACTGATCCGAGAAGCCCTGCTCGATGAGCGGCTTGGATGGCCCATAGATCAATAGGTCGATTTTGTCAGAAGAAATTCCCGAAGCCATCAATTTTCCTTTCGCAGTGCACTCTCGTGCCAGCGTCGCAATACCAAATGCGAGACCAGCGCGAGGAGCATATAAATGACAACCCCGGCGGCAGAGAGCAACAGCAACGCGGCAAACATGCGGGGAATGTTGAGGCGATAGCTGGATTCCAAGATCCGGTAGGCGAGCCCGGAGCCCGCGCCAGCGGCACCAGCGGCGATTTCAGCCGCTACCGCGCCGATCAGCGACAATCCGCCGGCAATGCGCAATCCGCCAAGAATGAACGGCAGCGCAGCCGGCAACTTCAGATAGCGCAGCGTCTGGGTGCGCGACGCGCCATAGAGCTGAAACAGGCCGGCCAGATTGCGGTCCACGGAATTGAGGCCGAGCGTGGTATTGGCCAGCACCGGGAAGAACGCCACGATCCAGGCGCAGACCACCACCGCGGTCTGCTGCGGCAGATAGATCAGCATCAACGGCGCGATGGCGATCACCGGCGTCACCTGCAAAATGACAGCATAAGGCAGCAGCGAATATTCCAGCCATTTCGACTGGTTGAACAGCAGCGCCAGAGCGATGCCGCCGATGGCCGCTGCGACAAAGCCTTCCAGCGCGGTCAGCAGTGTGACCGCAAGCGAATCCCACAGGATTGCCCAGTCGGCGGTCAAGGTGCGGAACACCAGAAACGGGCCAGGCAGCAGATAAGGCGGAATCTCACCGATCCGCACGATCGATTCCCACGCCACGATGCCCGCCGCGAAGACGGCCACCGGCAGCAGCAGGCGCAGCCAGCGCACATTGTTGCGCAGCGACGTTGGCTCGCGGACCGCCGCTGGCAAGGGTTCGAGCCCGCTCATGTGCCGGCCTTCGCGTCGCTCGCCTGCATCAAGGCCAGCGAAACATCACGACAACGCGCGGCATAGGCCACCGAGGTGCGGAATTCATCGTCGCGCGGCTCGGGCGCCTCGATGCGGCATTCCGCGCTGATGCGCCCCGGGCGCGACGTCATCACGACGACGCGTTGCGACAGATAGACCGCCTCGAACACCGAATGGGTGACGAAAATGACGGTCTTGCCGAGCTTGCGCCACAGCGTCAGCAGGTCGTTGTTCAGCTTGAAGCGGGTGATTTCGTCGAGCGCGGCGAAAGGCTCGTCCATCAGAAGAATATCGGGATCGGTGACCAGCGCGCGCGCCAGCGATACCCGCATCTTCATGCCGCCCGATAATTCGCGCGGAAAGGCATCGGCGAATTCGGCGAGCCCGACCTGCGCCAGGGCTTCGCTGACACGCCTATCCGATTCCGCATTTGCAACATGCGCGAGCTTCAGCGGCAGCCGGACATTTTCACGCACGCTGCTCCAGGGCATCAGCGTCGGCTCCTGAAATACGAAGCCGATGGTATGGCCCGAGCGCGTCGATACATCGACAACGCCGGATGTCGGCGTGATGAGACCCGCAATGACGCGCAGAGCAGTGGATTTGCCGCAGCCCGACGATCCCAGCAGCGAGACGAACTCGCCCTTGCAGATGTCGAGATCGAGCGGGCCCAGGGCGGCGGTGCCGTTTTCATAGACTTTGGTGACGCCACGCAGGCTCACTGCGGCGTCACCGTTGTGAACTGACATCGCGGGATCGGCCATCGCGCCGGGCTTACTTCTTCGGCCTGAGATCGACGCCGACGCCCTTGTTGACGAATTGCAGCGTGTAAGCGCGGCGATAGTCGATATCGCGCTTCACGACACCGGCGCGCGACATCTTGTCGAAGAAGCTGGCGACGCGGGCCTCCGTCATGGCGCCGATACCATCGCGCACGGTGTCGCCGGAATCGACGATGCCGTATTCCTTCATCTTGGCGATGGAATAGGCCAGCAGCTCGTCGGTCATTTCCGGATTGAGTTTCTTGATCGTGGCGTTGGCGGCTTTGTTGTCGCCATAGAGATAGTTGTACCAGCCGATCATCGAGGCATCGACGAAGCGCTGGACCAGGTCCGGCTTCTTGTCGACCAGGTCGCGGCGGGTTTCGATCAACGTGGAATAGCCGTCGAAGCCGTAATCGGCGAGCAGGATCACGGTCGGCTTGAAGCCGGCCTGCTTCTCGACCACGAAAGGTTCCGAGGTGACGTAGCCCTGCATGGCACTGTTCTTGTCGACGATGAAGGGCTGGGCATTATAGGTATAGGGCTTGACCTTGGCCTCGCTGAAGCCGTGCTCGGATTTCAGCCACTGGAAATAACCGGCAACGCCTTCCTTGGAGATCAGCAGCGTCAGCGGTTTGAGGTCTTCGAGTTTCGTGACCTTGGGATTTGGGTGCGCCAGGAAGATCTGCGGATCTTTCTGGAACACGGCCGCGACGGCGACCACTGGGACGTTGTTGGCGACCGCATCGAACGACTGCAGCGTGTTCGCGCTCATGAAGAAATCGAGCTTGCCGGAAATCAGCAGGATCCGGTTGTTCACATTGGGGCCGCCCGGCACGATGGTGACGTCGAGCCCGTAGCTCTGGTAGGTGCCGTCGGCGACGGCCTGGAAAAACCCGCCGTGCTCGGCCTCGGCGACCCAGTTGGTGCCGAAACTCACCTTGTCGAGCTTGGTCTCGGCTGCGGCAGGCGACAATCCAGTCAACATGACCGTCGCGCCAATGGTTAACGCTCGCAGCAGAGAAACCGGGCTCATATTGGACTCCGTTGATCGTTTTGGCCCATGATGGAAAGCGAACCGGGTGGTACAGGCGTTCCGCCCGACTGGCTACCCGTCGGCTGGAGATCGCCGACAAGCTACCCCGCAAATTCAGGCAAAGAAACGTTCCTGCGATGACTTCTGCCATGCCACCCCGCGACTGGACCGCGATCCATTGGCCCGACATCGCCAAGGCCGACGCCTCGAGCTGGATCGCCGTGCTGCCGCTGGCGGCGACCGAGCAGCACGGCCCGCACCTGCCCCTCGGCACCGATATCATGATCGCGGAGGCTTATCTGGCCCGCGTGCGCGAGTTGCTGCCGGCCTCGATCCCGGCGACGTTTCTGCCCGTACAACCAGTAGGCATTTCCACCGAGCACCTGGCCTTTCCCGGCACGCTGACGCTGCCCACCGACGTTGCTTTGCAGAACTGGATGGCGATCGGCGAAAGCGTTTCGCGCGCCGGCATTCAGAAGCTGGTGATGGTCACCAGCCATGGCGGCAACAGCGCGGCGATGACGCTGGTGGCGCAGGACCTGCGCGCCGAATACGGCATGCTGGCCGTGACCACCGGATGGAATCGTTTCGGCGCGCCGGACGGGTTGTTCTCCGCGGACGAATTGCGCCATGGCATTCATGGCGGCGCGGTCGAGACCTCGATCATGCTGGCGCGCTATCCGCAGCATGTGCGCGTCGACAAGGTCGCCAACTTTGCTTCCGCGAGTATCGCGATGGACACGGACTATCGCTGGCTGTCGACCTCTCGTCCCGCACCGTTCGCCTGGCAGGCGGAAGATCTTCATCCCGGCGGCGCGATCGGCGACGCCACACAGGCCTCCGCCGACAAGGGCGAGAAGCTGCTGGAGCACGGCGCGCGCGCGTTTTGCGAGTTGCTCGCCGATGTCGATCGCTTCGATCTCTCGGCATTGGCGAACACGCCGCTTCCGACCACGAAACACTCCTGAAACCAAATTCCTGATCGCGGTTCGAACCGAATTCGCGGAGCCTCCGACCAATTGGCATGCGGACCACGATGGCCGCGTTTCAAATGGATGGAGATATCCCATGTCGATCAAGACCAAGATTGCTGCTTTCGCTCTCGTCGCCCTCACCGCCACCGGCACCATCGCTTCTTCCACCCAGCAGGCTCAGGCCAAGGGTCCGGGCATCGGCCTCGGCATCGCCGCCGGCGTGATCGGTGCAGCCGTCGTCGGCAGCGCCATTGCCGCCAACGAGACGGGCTACGGTTACGGCTATCGCCGCTGCGGCTGGGTGCGCCAGTACGACGGTTACGGCAACTACGTGGGCCGCGTCCGCACCTGCAACTACTGATCTTAGATCTGATCGACTGAAGTGGATCTGCGTCCGACACGGGCGCCTCATCCACCCCCGTGTCGCACCCGACCCGCCCGGCTGTCCCCCCGGGCGGGTCATTTTTTTGCGATCATCGAACCGCCTGTTCGAGGCGTGTCAGCCAGCTGCCGTTATCCAGCCGTCATGATCCGCTGCCACTGAAACATGCTTCTCCAGTTGCCTCTTGCTATTGCGAATTAGTTGCAATTATAGTCAGGCAGTCGACGGGTTGCTCATTTTGCTTCGTTTTGCCTCATGACGACCTTCGACACCCCCCGCAGTTATGGGCGAATCGACTATTTTTGTGGAATATCAAACGGTTCGTCGCATGATCGGCGGCGACCTAAAGCGAGAAATGACGGCCGCATGAAGTACCCCGACCGATCGCGAGCGTTGTCATGAAGCGCGTTCTGGCCGGCTTCGCGCTGGGCGCGCTGGCATTCGATGGCTCCGCGATCGCGGCCGATATTTCGCCCGGCATGGCACTGAAGGCGCCCCGCCTTCAGTCGGTTTACGACTGGACCGGATTTTATCTGGGCGGCCACATGGGCTATGGCGGCGGCAGCTTTGGTCCGGGCACCAATGCGCTGCCCGCGCAGGGCGTTGTCCTGCCGCCTTCGCCGACCGGCCTGATCGGAGGCTACCAGGTCGGCTACAATAGACAGTTCAGCAACAACGTCGTGCTGGGCTTCGAGGCCGACGCCTCGTTCGGCAGTCCGCGGGACACCGCGCGGCTGATGCCCGCCCCTTTCCACACGACCTTCGACTATTTTGCGACCGCACGCGGCCGCATCGGCTACGCCTTCGGCGCGTTGATGCCTTACGTCACCGGCGGCGTGGCGTGGGGACGCACCAAACTCAATCTCAATGATGCCGACGGCGATCTCATCGCCTCGACGACCCGCGACCATTTCGGCTGGACCGCTGGCGCGGGCGTCGAATTTGCCGTTGGCGGCAACTGGACCGCCAAGGTCGAATACGCCTATCTCGATTTGATGCGGCAGACCTATGACCTCGGCAATGCCGGGCTGCCGAATGTGAGCGTCGATCCGAATATTCACACCGTCAAAGTCGGCCTGAACTATCGGCTGTGGGACACTCCGCCATGGTCGCCTTCGGCCCCCATCGCCGGCAAGACCGTGCTGCCGGAATCGACGGACTGGAATGTCCACGCCCAGACCACCTTCATCGCCTCAGCCTACCCGCCGATTCGCTCGCCCTATGCAGGCGCCAACAGCCTTCCCGGCGGCGGCCAGGGGCGCGAGACCTTTACGACGACGGCGTTTCTCGGCTGGCGGCTGTGGCAGGGCGGCGAACTCTATCTCAATCCCGAACTTGCGCAGGGCTTCGGCCTCAACTCCACGCTCGGCCTCGCCGGCTTCTCCAATGGCGAGGCGCAAAAGGGCGGCGCGCCGTTTCCGCGCTTTCGCGCGCAACGCTATTACTTCCGCCAGACGCTTGGCCTCGGCGGCGAACAGGAAGACGTCCCCGACGCTGCCAATCAACTCGCGGGTAAGCGCGACATCGACCGCATTACACTTACGGTCGGGCGGTTCGCGGTGGGCGATTTCTTCGACGGCAATTCCTACGCCAAGGATCCGCGCGCCGATTTCATGAACTGGGCGATGTGGTCCTCGGCGGCCTATGACTTTCCCGCCGACCTGCCGGGCTTCACCCGCGGCGCCATCGTCGAACTCAACCGCAAGGACTGGGCGATCCGCGCCGGCCTGTTTCAGGTGCCGTCGCAGCCCAACAGCGACATCCTGACTTTCAAGACCGGCGGCGCGTTGGTGGAATTCGAAGAACGCCACCAGATTTTCGATCAGCCTGGCAAGCTGCGGCTCGGCGCCTTCGCCAACCGCGGCAACACCGGAAGCTATCGCGGCGCGCTGGCGATCGAAGCTACCGATCCCACGCTGGACATCAACGACGTCATGGCCAGCATCCGACGGGACAACCTGAAATATGGTTTCTACGTCAATGGCGAGCAGCAGATCGCCACCGACCTCGGCGTGTTCGCGCGCGCCAGCTGGAATGACGGCCAGAACGAGATCCTGTCCTTCACCGATATCGACCGCAGTATTTCCGCGGGCGTGTCGATCAAAGGCAGTTATTGGGGCCGCGCCAACGACACCATCGGCATCGGCGGCGCGATCAACGGCCTCTCCGGCGCGCATCGCGATTTTCTCGCGGCGGGCGGCAACGGCTTGTTGATCGGCGACGGCCGGCTGAACTACAGGACCGAACGAATCCTGGAGAGCTACTACGCCTACGCCATCGACAGGAATTTTACGCTCACCGCCGACTATCAGCTGATCGTGAATCCCGCCTACAACGCCGATCGCGGGCCGGTCTCGGTGTTTTCAGGCCGGCTGCACGGCGAGTTCTAGGCTCCCGCGAAACTACACCGCCGCCGAAAACGAATCTGCCCGCGCCCTGTCCCAGGCCTCGCGAAAGCGAACGTCGCCGGTGCCATCGATCAGTTCGCGAGACCGCAACGGCGGATAAAGCCGCGTAAAAGAGAGCACTTCAGTGCCGGATGCCCGGTGCGAAAAGTGGATCGGCCGGATATCCTGCGGATGATCCAGACCGGCGGCCGCGATCAACTCGGACAGCGCATGCAGCGTCGCGTGGTGATAATTATGCACCCGGTCGGTCTTTTGCGGCACCACCAACGCGCGGCTGCGCGTCGGATCCTGTGTCGTGACGCCGGTCGGGCAGCGGTCGGTATGGCAGCTCAGCGACTGGATACAGCCCAGCGAGAACATGAAGCCGCGCGCCGAATTGCACCAGTCGGCGCCGAGCGCCATGGCGCGTGCGATATCGAAGGCGGTGGCGATCTTGCCGGCCGCGCCGATCTTGATGCGGTCGCGCGCGCCGATGCCGACCAGCGCATTGTGGACGAAATTGACGCCCTCGCGCATCGGCATGCCCAGATGGTCCATGAACTCCAGCGGCGCGGCTCCCGTGCCGCCTTCCTTGCCGTCGACCACAATAAAATCCGGATAGATGCCGGTCTGCAGCATCGCCTTGCAGATCGCGAGAAACTCCCAGGGATGGCCGATGCACAGTTTGTATCCTGCGGGCTTGCCACCGGACAACCTTCGCATCTCGCCGACGAAGGTCATCATCTGCAGCGGCGTCGAAAACGCCCGGTGAAAGGCCGGCGAGATGCAGTCCTCGCCCATCGCGA
>JAQGKA010000485.1 GCA_028290355.1 Tardiphaga sp.
GCATCCGCGCGCGCAGGATCGGACTGAAGGCGCCGGCATGGGCGCAGACCAGCTTCAATGTCGGCCATCGATCCAGAAACCCCGAACAGATCATCTTCAGGATATTGATCGTATTATCGAACAGATAGCCCGCCACGATGGTCAGTTCATATTCCTTGGTGCGATCCTTGCCGAGCGGATCGGCCGGATGCACGAACAGCGGCACGTTCAAATCGACTGCGGCCTGGAAGATAGGCTCGAACTGCTGATCATGCAGATAGACGCCTCGGACGTTGGACGCGATATGGCCGCCGACAAATCCGTGATCGCGGACACAACGACGCAGTTCCAGCGCGGCAGCCTGCGGGACTTGCATCGGAAGCAGCGCCCATCCGCCGAAATGCGCCCGATCGGATGCAATTTCGGATGCCAGCGAGTCGTTGAAAACCCGCGCCGCTTCGACCACGATCCTGGCATCGAGATGATAATCGATGAACGGCGTCGCCAGCGACAGGATGGCGCGCTCCACGCCATCGCGCCGCATGCGTTCGACCTGCCTGGGCATCTCGAAGAAGGTGGTGTTGAGGCCAAAATGCATGCCGCGAATATCGAGATCGACGGCGTCGCCTTCCCGGCGCTTGATCTTGATGGCAAATTCGTCGCGCGCCTGCGCGAAGCGAAAGAACTCGTCCGGCACGAAATGGCAGTGAACGTCGGTGATCATCGTCAAAGTCCCAGGTAAGCCGTCTTCAGCCGTTCGTCGTTCAGGAGTGTTTTGCCCTGGCCCTCCATGACGATCCGGCCGTTCTCCAGCACGTAGGCGCGATCGGCCGTATGCAGGACGTGATGCACATTCTGCTCGACGATCAGCACGGTCAGGCCCTTGGCGCGCAGATCGATGACCAGATCGAACAGCAGTTTGACGTAGATCGGCGCAAGTCCCTCGGTGGGCTCGTCCAGCAACAGCACGCGCGGTTTGGCCATCAGAGCCCGGCCGATCGCAAGCATCTGCTGCTCGCCGCCGCTCATCGATCCCGCCACTTGCTTACGCCGATCAGCCAACACCGGGAGCAACGCAAACACCTCATTGAGGGTTTGGCGCGCCACGGTGCGTGCTGCAGCGGCATAGGCGCCGATCTCGAGATTCTCAAGCACCGTCATGAACGGAAACAGCCGGCGCCGTTCAGGCACCAGCACCAGGCCCCGGGCCGGCCGCTCATAGGCAGGCACCTTGTCGATCGCGACGCCTTCCAGCAGCACGTCTCCCTGATGGGTCGTCCGCAGCCCCGCGAGCGTAAACATCAACGAGCTTTTGCCCGCGGCGTTCGCGCCGACCAGGCCGACGATCTCGCCGGCTCCGACGAACAGGTTCACATCGTGAAGGACCTGCACCGCGCCGTAGAAGGCATCGAGATGTTTGACCTCAAGCAAGGACCATCTCCTCGCCGAGATAGGCCTTCACGACGGCAGGATCGCGGGCCATCACGGCCGGTGCGCCCTCGGCAATCAGCTTTCCGCGATTGATCACCACCATCCGCGTCGCGGTCTTCATGATCGCATAGAGCACATGCTCGACCCAGATCACCGTGATGCCCCGCGCCGGCAATCCAGCGACAAACCCGGTCATGACGCCGACTTCGGTAGGTGTCAGCCCCGCCATGATTTCGTCGAACAGCACGAGCTTCGGCCGCATTGCCAGCGCGCGCGCGACTTCGAGCCGTTTCAGGAGCCCAACGGTCAGCGAGTTCGCCGGCGCGCCTGAATAATCCGCCAGCCCGACATCGGCGAGTGTCGTCTCTGCCAGCTTGCGCGCCCCGGCAAGGGATTTTTCCCGCAGAAATGCGCTCAGCATGACGTTCTCGACGACTGACAATTGCCGGTAAGGCTTTGGAATCTGGAATGTCCGGGCAATGCCGATACGGGCGATATCGTGAGACTTCCAGCCGGTTACGGGCTTGCCATCGAACAATATCTGACCCGCCGATGGCGGCAGGACACCGGCGATCAGGTTGAACAATGTGCTCTTGCCGGCACCATTCGGCCCGATCAGGCCGAGCAGTTCACCGGGCTGTACGGCAAAGGAAATGTCATCGACGGCGGTCGTCGTATGAAACGACCGGCTGACATGGCGGACTTCGAGAAGCGTGCTCATGAAAAGGGCTTCCATCGCGTCAGCTTGTTGAGAGCGCCTGCGAGACCTGCCGGAAAATACAACATCACCACGATCAGCCCGAAGCTGTAGATCACGAGATGCAGGCCCGCTGCGGCATTGCCGAGATGCGAGCGCAACAATTCGGACAACGGCGTGATCAGGAAGGAGCCCAGCACCGGCCCGATCGCCGTTCCCAAACCGCCAACGGCCGGCAGCAGCGCGAATTGGAACGACAGCTCCGGCGAGATCACATAAGTCGGATCAAGATACAGGAAGTATTGTGCAAACAGCGAGCCCCCGACGCCCGTCAGGGCCGCGCTCAGGGCCATCGCGGCCGTGCGTCCAAGCAGCGGATTGACGCCCGCCGCGCTCGCCGCGTCGTCGTTGTCGCGAATGGCGAACAGGTAATAGCCGAAGCGCGAGGCCTCGAGCCCCTTGGTGATGCCGTAGACGAAGACGAGGTAGCCCAGCATCAGCGCGGCGTATGTCGCTTTCGATGCGAACACCATGCCCGCCAGGCTCGCCATGGGCGGAATCGACAGACCTTCCGGGCCGCCAGTGAGCGACGACCAGTTCAGCGCACCGATCCGGACCACCTCGGCGAAAGCGAGCGTCGAAAGAATGAAGAACGGTCCGCGCAGCCGCGCACAGATCAGCGCCAATATCGAGCCGAACACCGCGGCGATCAATGCGCCGACCCAGATTCCAATCCACGGCGAAATGTCATAGCGCAGCAGCAGGATCGTGGAGGTGTAGGCGCCGACGCCGAAGAAGGCCGAATGACCGAAAGAAATCAGACCGGCATATCCCCCGGCAATGTTCCACGCCAGCCCAAGCCCCGCGAACAGGAAGCTGAGGAGGATGACATCCTGCAGGCTAGGCGCGATGCCGGAAACCACTAGCCCAAGAGAAATCACCAGCAATACGATTTCAAACCAGGAGATCTGGCCGCGCTTCGGCAGCACCGGAATGCGTCTGCTGGATATGGACGCTGGGATGGCGATCGACATCGGATATTACTCGTTCATGCCGATCATCGCGGCACCCTTCTGGCCGAGAAGGCCGTTGGGCCGGAAGATCATGACCAGCAGGAACAGCACGAAGAAGAACATCTGCCCGAAGGCGGGTGCTATGTAATAGCCGCTCAGCGACTGCATCACGCCGACGCAGATGCCGCCCAGCAGCGCCCCCTCGATGCTGCCCATGCCGCCCAGCACGACGATCACGAAGGCGATCAGCACGAAGTTCAGCCCGACAGAGGGGAATACCGAGAACAATGGCACCATCACGCAAGCAGCGAGACCGACGAGCGCGGACCCGCCCGCAAAGGTGATCAGGAAAATACGTGGCACCGGAATGCCCATCAGCATGGCGGCTTCGCCATCCTGCACGGTCGCGCGGATTGCCTTTCCCAGATAAGTCTTCTTGATCATCCACTGCAGGCCGACGGTGCAGAGAATCGTGATCAGGAAGCCGAGCAACAGCTCAACCTTGAGGAAGATCGGTCCGATTGTGATCGAACGGTTGAATATCGGCGGAATGTCGCGCAGATCCGCGGTCATCGCCATCAGTGCGGCGTTCTGCAAAAAGATCGACAGCGCCATGGTTGCGAACACGACGACCAGATGCGGCTTGTCCAGCGCCGGACTGATCACCAACCAGTAGACTACCGCGCCAAACAGGAACATGGCAGGGACGATTGCAAGAGCCGCAACATAGGGGTTTAGTCCGAACAGATTCGAGAAGGCCCACCCACCGTACATCGCGATCATCAGGAATTCGCCATGGGCAAAGTTGACGATGCGCAAGACGCCGAAGATCAGCGTCAGACCGATGCTCATCAGCGCATAGACACTCCCGATGAGAATACCGGACAGAACGAGCTGGGTCAGTGTGCTCATGGCAGTTGCCGAGCGGGCGCGCGGGACGCAATGCCCCGCGCGGCGCGGCTCAACGGTTGCTCCACTTCGGCATTGGCACCATCGCCGCCTCGTGGGTCGCAAGTTCCGGCGGGTAGACCTGCTCGTTGCCGGCCTTGGTCCACTGCCAGACGCCAATCGACGCGCGCAGGTTCTCTCCGGCACCCTTCGGATCGTCCGGCACGTCGAGATTGGTGAACTTGATGCCGCTGCCGTTGACCAGCGAGCCTTCGGGCAAATCAAGCTTCAAGGCGATGTCGCGCAACTCGTCGGGTTCATAGGTCTTGGCCTTCGGCAAGACTTCGGTGAACAAGGCCCAGATCGCCGAGAAGCCCGCCGCCGCATGGCCGGCCGGAGCGCGCTTCATCTTGGCTTCGTAGCGCTTGTAGAATTCCTCGGCGACCTTCTTGACGTCAGGCTTCAGCACATTGGCATTCACCTTCGGCGGAAAGTCGGCGACGAAAATGCCAACCACGGAATCGCCGATCGAATCCCGCAGATCCGGCGACGAATAGCCGGCACTGACGCCAATGAACGCACTGACGTTGAAGTCGAGCTCCTTCGCCTTGCGCTGGAACAGGATGGCATCGTTGGGAAACGAGATCGCGATCAGGATGTCGGGCGTCACATCCTTCAGCTTCTGCACGATCGGCGTCATGTCGGTGGCCGTCTGATCGTATCCCTCGTCATAGACGAGCTTGATGCCCTTGGTCTGGGAATAGGCGCGGATGCCATCGCCAACGGACTTGCCGAAGGCGCGGTTTTCCCACAGCAGCGCGATTTTGAGTTCCGAGACCGGCTTGTTCAGCCGCTTGGCTAGGTCGCCAAACACGAAGTCGACGGCAGCCTGGCCATACTTGCGGGCGGGCGCGCCAACCTGGAAGGTGTACTTGAACCCGCGATGGGTGATGACTTCGGCAGCACCCGTCGTTTCCCAGTGAAAGACGCTGTGACGTTCGGCAGCCTGGCTGACGGCGATCGCGATCGGGGACGCAAACGAGCCGGTCGTGATCTTGATGCCGTCCTTGGTGATCAGCCGTTCGGTCTCGCTGATCGCCGCGTTCGGCGTCGTCGCGTCGCCCTGCAGATATTCGATCTTGCGGCCGTTAACGCCGCCGCGCTCGTTGATCATGTCGCGGGCGATCTGCATGGCTTCCCAGTTCTCGATGCCGTTCTTGGCGAGCGGCCCCGTGAATGGCAGCAGCACACCGATCCGGATCGGCTCCTGCGCACGCGCTGCCATGGTCGTCGCCAACATGATGCTCGCAAGCATCGCACTCAGGCGGAGAAATAGTCGCATTGGTTCAGCTCCGGTGCAGTCGATCGGATCCCTGCGACATCAAGCCTAGCAATGGCCAGTACATGCATCAATCGAATTTTTGCCATACACTCCATACGAAAAACGTATACCATGAAGCGCGGAGGCACGATGGATCAGCGGAAAATTCAGTACTTCTTCTCGGTCATCGAGCATGGCAACCTCAGCAGCGCCGCCCAATCGTTGAGGGTGTCGCAGCCGACGTTGAGCCGGCAAATCCAGGCGATCGAAGAACAGTTTCAAACTCCTCTGTTCGTGCGCGGAGGCCGCGGCATGTTGCTGACCGAGGCTGGCCGGCAATTGCACGAAGGATTGCAAAGCATCGAGCGGCAGATGCGGCTGCTCAAGAACGACGTGGCAGCAGTTTCCCTTGAACCATCAGGCGAAGTCGCATTCGGCATTCCACCATCGCCGCGAGGCCTGATCGCAGTGCCGCTGGTCAAAAGCTTCAACGCGGCCTATCCGCGGATCGTGGTCCGCATAGTCGAAGAGACCAGCGGCCAGCTTCGCGATCTTGTCGCGAATGGCATGCTCGACGTCGCCATCACCAACACCAATGAACCTTTACACGGTATTGCCTCGCAGCATCTCGGACGCGAGCGAATGCTGCTCGTCGGCCCGGCGAGTGCAAAGCTGTCGATGCGCAAGGAGACGCCGATCAAATCGCTGGCAGGTCTGCCTCTGATTTTGACAATGCGCCCGAACAGCCTGCGGCTGACAGTGGAAACCGGTCTGGGGCTTCATGGCCTGCAGGCGAATGTCAGGTTCGAAGCCAACACCCTCCCCTTGATGACCGATCTCGTGATCGCGGGACTTGGCTATACGGTTCTTCCCGTCTGCGGCGTCCGTGCGCTGCTAAAGCAAGGCCACGTCTCCGCCAGCCCGATTGCAGATCTGTCCATTACCTGGATGGTAGCGCGCCCCAAGACACGCTCGCTCGGCGTTGCAGCCGAGCGTTTTTACGAGATGCTCTGCGACCTCGGCCGTAAGCAGGTCCGCGATGGCGTCTGGGATTCAACCACGTAGTCGATCAATCCCTGTGTGTCCCTGCGCGCCTGTCGGCGCGCTCGAAATACGTCAATATCTCAGACGAGGTCGAAGAGGCGCTCGGCACGCAGCGGCATGTTGCGAAGATGCTAACACCGTTGGTGCTCGCTCATGGCACCTACGAAACGCTGGAATTTCAGCGCCGGACCCGCGACTTCGCAGCTGCGTTGAAGGCCGCCAACAAACCCGCGAAGCATTTCATCAACGAGAATTATAATCATTTCGAAACGATGGAAGCCTTCGCCAGTCCTTATGCCCTTTTCGGCCGAGAGGTGCTGGAACAAATGCAACTGCGTGGCGCCTGATCAGCGGGAAATGAATGCCTCTGATTTTGCGCATTGATGGCGTCCGGGCCGTCATCCAGTACGATACCGTTCTTTATGAAATTGCGGGCTTGACGGCCTCATTGGAAATGCTCGACGATCACGGGATATTAGCCTCCAGAGGATCGTCCCATGATGCGTTCTTTCATTTTTACTGTCGTGATGCTGGCAGCCGCACCAGCGTTTGCAGCTTCCTTGCCGCTTCCTGAGCATGACGGAACGACCCGCTCCCACAGAATTCACCGCCATCATCAGCGTTGGGCCTACAATGACTGCCGGCCGTTCGGTCCATTTGGGTGGCACGGCGACGTCTACATACCGTTTCGTGGATTCTACGGTGCTATCGGCACGCTCTGCAACAAGCGTACCCCATATTAGCCGGCTGCAAAGCGGAACCTGCTCTAGATCGGCCGTTCGTCGCGGCAACGATTCCTCGATCACGTAACGCCCCAGTTTGCCGAAGCAGACGACAAGCAGCAGATAACACTCTCACTCTAGGTACGAAATTCACACCACAACCTTTACCCACTTCGCCCAATAACGGTGTAGAGTGCTTACGAGCTAACGTTCCGGTCAACGGAGCAACTCTATGACTGCCACATCGATGAGCCGAATGGTCGTGCCGTCCGTGGCGTTTGTCGCCGCCTGTGGTCTGGCGCTTGGCTTCGCCATCCAGCACGCCCGTCGCGAGCCGGCGGTTGCCCTCAAGGCCGCAACCGCGGCGCCGGCGGTCTCAAGGCCGGCATCGGGTCCGCAAAATCAAGGTCCGGCTGCCGCACTCGAAGCGGCAGAGGCAAAGGCAACCGCCGTGGCGGCCGCGCTGGCCGGATCGACTGTTCCGCCGGACAGCGACGACGGCGTGCCGGCGTTCGACATTGCCCGTATCGAGCCGACAGGCGAAGCCGTGATCGCGGGCCGGGCCACCCCGGGCGCAACGGTAGAACTTCTACGCAACGGCGAGTTGCATGATCGTGCGGTCGCAGATCAATCCGGTCAATTCGTTATGGTCCCGCCCCGGCTTCCCTCGGGCACTTACGACCTCATGCTACGTGCCAAACAGCCGGACGGCAGACAGATCATGTCCAAACAGAGTGTGGCGGTGGTGCTTGATCCGAGTCCGATCGACCGGCCGGTGGTGGCGCTGATGACGCCAAACAAACCCACCATCGTGCTATCGCAGCCGGCAACTCCAAAGCCTGTGGCAGGGGGAGTGGTTGTGGAGGCGGTCGATACCGAGCCAGGAGGAAAGCTCCATGTGAGCGGCCACGCGAATCCTGGTGCCGCGGTGAGGCTTTATCTGAACGACAGTTTTGTTGCATCGGTAACAGCCGGTTCGGATGGACGTTTTGCGGTCACGATCAATGAAGGCGTGGCGCCAGGCAACTACCGCGTCAGGCTGGACGAGATAGGGGCGAATTCCGGCGCGGTGCACGCACGCGCCGAGGTACCGTTCAACATTCCCGAGACGGCGGCCGCCCCCTCGACCGTCCGAATAGACGAAGGTTCGCCCTCTACCGTGGTCGTGCCAAAGATCGTGACGACCACCGTCTCTCGCGGCGACAGCCTCTGGCGCCTCAGCCGGGACACCTACGGCGCGGGCACGCGCTACGCCGTCATTTACAAGGCAAACCGGGAACAGATCCGCAATCCCAATCTGATTTATCCTGGTCAGATCTTTGTCCTTCCGACGCAATGACGCGCGGCGATAGCAACGCCTTGATACTCCGAACTTGGATCACACCAAGCAATACTGTGCGATCGATGCCGTGCTTGGTCATCAGAAGTCTTCTCGCGATCAAGACCGACAAGCTTGGTGGCGCGGAGGATTTGTCTCCGCCCTCCGCCAGATCGAGGGCCGGAGAGCGCATGGAGAAAGGATTGAAAAATGAATGATCCTGTCGACCGCACCACAAAACCCCGAAATTTTGGACTGGGTCAAGCTCTGCTGCTCGCCGCGCTTTTCGCCATGCTTCTTTTTGCAATTGTGTGGAGCATGATGGCATGGACGTCTGCTGAGGATGCTCAGATGTCGATCCATGGCTGGATCGCGCTCGCGCTTGGTACTATTTTCTCCTTAGTCATCGGCTGCGGCTTGATGGTTCTCATGTTCTACAGCAGCCGAAGTGGCTACGACGAGACGGCGACGCCGAAGTTCCGCAAAGAAGACACTCCTCCGGAGTAAGCCTTAGGAGCTTGCAGTATTTTCGATTGATAGTCGGAGACGAAGGTAAGCGATCCAAGAGTAAGCCCACCTGCTTAGCCCGCAGGCTGACGAACGAGCTAAGCATCAAAGTGATGCCGATCACCAGAGCCCTGCACCGAGTTATTTCTTCATTAGAGCTCCTTCTAATATGCGCACGACCTGATCGACGGAATTGACGAGCGGCAGCGCTTGCGCCGCTTCACCCAATGGCGAAAGGACGTAAATGTGTGCTTCAGTTGCGGAAGCTCGCAACACCCGATTCTTGCGATTGGTCGAGCGGTCGCTGATGAATACATGGGACCAAGATGGTCATCATATCGCCAAAATGTCATCGCCTACCTCAAGATACTGAAGTGACGACGATGCAGACCAATCGGCCCAACCCGCGGCGCTCATTCGCATTCGAAAGAACACGATGACAGGTCTCTCGCGTAGGACGAAGGCGACAAGTGCAGTTGGGGCGTCGGAAGTTTCAAAGCGCACCATGATCGCGCGCCGCCAACTCCTGCGTTTTTTCGCCGGTAGTCCTCTTCTCACGGCGACCTCTCTCGGTGCGATCACCACCCTGTTGACGGCTAACTCGCATCAAGCGTTCGCGCAGAGCTACGACGTGCTGCGCGGCTCTCGAAGAGCGCTCGGCCCGGACGGCATCATCACCGCTCCGGCCGATGCGCTGGACGTGTTTGAGTTCGAGCCGGCGGCGAAGAAGGCCGTGCTCAGCCAGGATGCGCCGGCGCACTGGGGCTACCTCCAGAGCGGTGTAGACGGCGACGTGACGCGCGACGCCAACCACACTGCCTACGCGAAGTACAACATCCGCGTCCAGCGTCTCATCGATGCGCGAAACATCGACACCAGCGTGAAGATCTTCGGCGAAACCTGGGCCAGCCCCATCTTCATTTGCCCGGTCAGCAGCCTCGGCGCCTACGATCCCGAGGCGGGGGTCACCGTGGCGCGCGCCGCTGCCAAGCGCAACCATCAGATGATTCTCTCTACGGTCGATAA
>JAQGKA010000492.1 GCA_028290355.1 Tardiphaga sp.
TTCGCTCATAACCCGCCTCAATGTTGGATCTGAGATACCTAATGGAGCCAATGTTGCATTGCAATATGGAATTACCGTGACAACACAGCCATGCAGCAGCGTTACCGGTGAACGGGAATCGCGTGGCGTTCAGCCCTGCGCCATCTCCGGCGTTGCGATGACGCCGCGCGCCGGTTGCGGCCATCGCTTCAACGCGGCATGGCCGGCATCGGTAAGCGAATAGGTGCCTCGTGCCGGGTTCTCGAACCAGCCATAGACGTTGCGATGCAGGATCTTCTGCGCATCGGGAAATTCCGGCGTCAGCTCGCGCACCTTGCGCGGGCCCAGCACCAGCATCGAGGCGCAGGCCAGTGCCTGCTGGCGATAGGCCGTCATGATCGGCGCGCGAGTGCTGCCGCCGAGCGCCGGATCGCCCTGGCGCTTCTTGTGTTCGGTGACCAGCCGCGAGCGCTTCTTCGGATTGCGTCGCGGGCTGATGGCGTTGGGCGCGACCAGAACCTCGACACCGCCGGCGTCGGTGATTCCCAGCATGCCGAAGCCGAGCCGCCGGCACAGGTTACGATAGCGCGCGTCGCTCTCGCGGCCCTTGCCGCGGATCGACAGTTTTGCGGCGAGCCAGACCTCGTCGCAGGCGCCGGCGCGATCAACGCCCTGCAGCAGCAGTTCGAGATTGAAGCTGAGCTTGAGCTCGCCGATCACCACGATGGGTGGATCGTCGCCGTTCAGCGCAACGAGGTCGCAGCCGCCGATCTCGCCCTTGACCGTGAAGCCAAGACCTTCGAGGAAGCGTTTAACCGGCAGGTAGAGCGTGGTTTCCAAGGGGCAGGGCTCCGGCGACTCGTTTTCGCGAGTTTAGCCTTTTCCATCGTCCGGATGGAGCGAAGCGCAATCTGGCCCGTAATTCCCGCCATTTGGGGTGACTTAACGGTAAATCGCACGATTTCGAGCGGACATGGCAGCAATGATTGGCGTTTTGCTGCAGAACAGCATAAAGCTTAGCCAACCACCCGCACCGGACTCCTGGACCCGACGTGACCGCCCAATGCATAGGGGCGGCAGATTCGTTTCCGTTTGGTCCACTGGGTCCCGACCGCTGCGGCGGTCCTTGCAACCAAGGTTTAAATCCCCGTGACATTTCTATCGACTGGTCCGTCGCTCGCCCGCGCGTTGGCCGAGCGCAATTACAGTGAATCCACCCCCGTCCAGACCGCCGTGCTGGCCGACGATGCCGCCGGCCGCGATCTGCTGGTCTCCGCCCAAACCGGCTCCGGCAAGACCGTCGCTTACGGTCTGGCGATCGCCGACAATCTGCTGGAAGGCGCCGAGCGGCTGCCGAAGGCCGGTTCGCCACTGGCGCTGATCGTCGCGCCGACGCGCGAACTGGCGCTGCAGGTGCACGGCGAACTGACATGGCTCTACAAGTATGCCGGCGCGCGCGTCGTTTCCTGCGTCGGCGGCATGGATCCGCGCAAGGAACAGCGCGAACTCGCCGAAGGCGCCCACATCGTGGTCGGCACACCCGGCCGGCTGTGCGACCATCTTCGCCGCAACCGCCTCGACGTTTCCGAACTGAAGGCCGTGGTGCTCGATGAAGCCGACGAAATGCTCGACATGGGCTTTCGCGAGGACATGGAGTTCATCCTCAAGACTACGCCGGCGACCCGCCGCACGCTGCTGTTCTCGGCGACCCTGCCGCGTGGCATCGTGGCGCTCGCCAAGCAGTATCAGCAGCAGGCGTTTCGCGTTGAAGTCGCCGGCGCCGATGGTGGTCATTCCGATATCGAATATCGCGCGATCCGGATTTCGCCCAACGATGTCGACCACGCCGTGGTCAACGTTCTCAGATACTTTGAATCGCCGAGCACCATCGTGTTCTGCAACACCCGCAACGCCGTCCGTCACCTGCAGACCGTTCTGCAGGAGCGCGGCTTCTCCGTTGTCGCCCTGTCGGGCGAGCTGACCCAGAACGAGCGCACCTCGGCGCTGCAGGCGCTGCGCGATGGACGTGCCCGCGTCTGCGTCGCCACCGACGTCGCTGCGCGCGGCATCGATCTGCCGAATCTCGGCCTCGTCATTCACGCCGATCTGCCGAACGACGCCGAAGTGATGCAGCATCGCTCGGGCCGAACCGGCCGCGCCGGCAAGAAGGGCGTCAGCGTTCTCCTCGTGCCGCCCGCGCGCAAGCGTCGCGCCGAACTGCTGCTCAATCTCGGCGGCATCGACGCGGTGTGGGGCAGTGCACCGACCGTCGAGGAAATCCGCACGCTCGATCAGCAGCGCATGCTGAAGGACACCTTGTTCACCGAGGAGTCCACCGAAGAAGACCTGACGCTGGCCCGCGCCATGCTTGCCGAGCGTTCGCCCGAGGATATCGCGGCCGCCCTGGCGCGGCTCTATCGTGCGCGTCTGCCGTCGCCGGAAGAGGTACAGGATCCCGGCACGTTCCGCGGTCGCGAAGATCGCGGCAATGCGCGTAACGACCGCGACTCCCGCGGCCAGGACCGCACCGAGCCGCGCGCGGTTCGTCCGAAGTCGAAGCCGCGCGAGAGCATGGGCGAGGGCAGCATGTGGTTCCGCGCCGCCATCGGCCGGCAGAAGAACGCCGAAGCGCGCTGGCTGCTGCCGATGATCTGCCGCCGCGGCGGCATCGAGAAGAACGACATCGGCGCCATCAAGATCTACGACGCCAATTCCGAGTTCGAGATCTCGGCGGCGGCGGTCGAGAAATTCCTGGT
>JAQGKA010000516.1 GCA_028290355.1 Tardiphaga sp.
ATCGATCTCTATCCCGGCATGGACAAGAAATGGGGCCTCAGCTTCATGATCAACACCGCCCAGACGCCGGAAGGCCGCAGCGCCGGCAGTCTGGCCTGGGCCGGCCTCGCCAATACCTATTACTGGATCGATCCGGTGCGCGACATCACCGGCGTAATCCTGATGCAGGTGCTGCCGTTCGGCGACAGCAAGTGCCTCGACGTCTTTGCGGGCTTCGAACGCGGCGTCTATGCCGGGCTCGATGCGGCGCAGCGCGCGGCGTGAGGCCTAGTGGTGTTGTGCGCGGACCTCTCGGACGCCCTCCCCCTTGCGGGGAGGGTCGGCCGAACGGACGACGATGCATCGCATCGTCGGGAGTGGAGGCCGGGGTGGGGGTGCCACGGACTCAGGCGTGCGTGGCCCACCCACCCGACCGCGCTTCGCGCGGCCACCCTCCCCGCAAGGGGGAGGGAAAGAAAACGCGCCGCGACTTGCTGAACTAAACCGGCAATCCGCTCTTCTTCGCCAATTCCTTCAGCGACACCTGCGGACGCGCGCCGATGTGCTGGATCACTTCGGCGGCGGCCAGCGCGGCGAGCTTGCCGCAGGTCTTGTGGTCGGCGCCGCGAACCAGCCCGAACAGGAAGCCGGCGGCGAACAGGTCGCCTGCGCCGGTGGTGTCGACGAGCTTGTCGATGGGGAACGCCGGCACTTCGACGACACCTTCCTTCGAGGCCACCATGCAGCCCTTCTCGCTGCGGGTGACGACGCCGAGCCTGACGTCCTTGCGGAGCTGGCCGAGCGCGGTGTCGACGTCCGAGGTCTGGTACAGCGAATGCAATTCGGACTCGTTGGCGAAGATCAGATCGACCGTGCCGGAGCGCATCAGCTGCAAAAATTCTTCGCGGTAGCGATCGACGCAGAACGCATCCGACAGCGTCAGCGCGACCTGGCGATCGGCATCATGGGCAATCTTGGAGGCCTTCAGGAACGCGTCCTTGGCGTTCTTCGGATCCCACAGATAGCCTTCGAGATAGACGATGCTGGATGCCGCGATCTGCGCGGGATCGATATCGTCGGGCATCAGGTCCTGCGCCGCGCCGAGATAAGTATTCATGGTGCGCTCGCCGTCCGGCGTCACCAGAATATAGGAGCAGCCGGTGGCGGGACCGGCCGAGGCGGCGCTGGTCTCGAAGGCGACGCCGGCAGCGCGGATGTCGTGGCTGTAGAGCTTGCCGATCTGGTCGTCCTTGACCTTGCCGACATAGGCGGCGCGAGCGCCGAGGCTGGCAATGCCGACGATGGTGTTCGCCGCGGAGCCGCCGGACATTTCGGTCGCCGGGCCCATCGCCTTGTAGACCGCCAGCGCGCGGGCCTCGTCGATCAGCGCCATGCCGCCCTTGGTCATGCCATGCGCCGCCAGAAAGCCTTCATCGGTCTGCACCAGCACGTCGAAAATCGCATTGCCGATTCCGAGCACGTCGTATTTCGCTGAAGTCATTAAGAATATCCCGTTGCGGCAATTGCGATGACGCGAAAAATCCGATCCAACTCGGCTTTCGCACAAAGCGGTTTTGATGGGTGCAGCGACCTATCACGATCAGCCCCGCGCCAGCAAGGACGGCCATTTGACGATGGTTCTATGATCCGCTCCATTCTCACGGTCTCCACGGGCACGCTGGCCTCGCGGCTGCTGGGCTTTGCCCGCGACGCCATGGTGGCGGCGCTGCTCGGCGCAGGTCCGGTGGCGGATGCATTTCTGGTGGCATTTCAGCTGGTCAATGTGATCCGGAGGCTGCTCACCGAAGGCGCGCTGAATGCGGCGCTGATCCCGGCGTGGCTGCGGGTGCGCGCGGCCGACGGACCGGTCGCCGCGGCCGCTTTTGCCGGCCGCGTGCTCGGCACCATTAGCTGCGCGTTGATCGTTGCGACGCTCTTGATCGGCATCGCCATGCCCTTAGTGATCGCGCTGCTGGCGCCGGGCTTTGTCGGCCATGCCACGCTGCAGTTCGCGGTCGATGACGCCCGGCTGATGCTGCCCTATCTCGCTTTCGCCGGCCCGGTCACCGTCATGATGGGCCTGCTGAACGCGCAGCAGCGCTTTGCACTCACCGCCTTCTCGCCATTGCTGTTCAACATTGCCTTGATCGCCGTGATGGTCGCGTTGCTGCTGTGGCGGCAGGATGCATCATTCGCCGCGGCGCTGGTGGCTGGCACCGTCGGCATCGCCGGGCTGCTGCAACTCTTGATCCTCGTGCTGCGCCGTGGCGCTGAAAGCTTTGCGACGCCGCTGCGCGTTTCGTTCGACACCGAGATGGGCGACTTCTTCCGCAAGGCGATTCCCGGCATGGTCGCCAATTCCGGGCCGCAATTGCTTGTTGTCGCCGGCGCCATCATCGCCTCCACCACGCCGGCGGCGGTGTCGTGGTTGTATTTCGCCAACCGCCTGATCGAACTGCCGCTCGGCATCGTCGGCACCGCGATGGGCACCGTGCTGGTGCCCGAGCTGACCCGCGCCGTGCGCAGCGATGACCACGACACCATCATGCATGCGGAATCGCGCGGGCTTGAGCTCGCGATCGGCCTGGCTTTGCCGGCGACGCTCGGGCTGATGGTGCTGAGCCATCCGATCGTGCATCTGCTGTTCGAGCACGGCGCGTTCCGCGCGGAAGACACGGCCGCCACCGCCCGCGCGCTGCTGCTGCTGGCGGTCGGCCTGCCCGCTCATGTGCTGGTGAAAGCGTTGTCGCCGGCATTCTTCGCCCGAGACGACACCCTGACGCCGCTGATGGCGACACTCGCCGGGCTCGCGGTCGCGGTCGTGGCCGCGCTTCTACTCAGCCGCCCGTTCGGCGCCAGCGGCATCGCCGCCGCGATCGCGCTGGCAGCGTGGAGCAGCGCCATCGTGCTGGTCGCAAGAGGTGCTGCGACATTTGGATTTTCGCTCGACGACGCCGCCCGACGGCGGCTGCCGCGCATCGTGCTGGCGGCGCTGGCGATGGGCGCACTGCTGTGGCTGGCCACGCAGTTTATGTTGCCTTTGGCTGCGGTGCATGGCTTCGCGCGGACCGCGCTGCTCGGCATCCTGATCGCCGGCGGGCTCGCGATTTACGCCGTTCTGCTCGCTTTATTCCGCGTCGTCCGCCCGGCTGATGCCATCCGCGCATTCAAGCAATCCCGCGCCGGCGACTTGCGCGCCTAGCACTCGCGTGGCAAGGGACGGCGCATAGCGCCGAGTCCACATCGGCGCGCATGCGGGAACACAAATGATGGCTTTCACCGAACGGGTCTTTTCAGGCGTCCAGCCGACGGGCAATCTGCACCTCGGCAACTACCTTGGCGCCATCGTCAATTTCGTCAAACTGCAGGAGACGCATAACTGCCTCTACTGCGTGGTCGACATGCATGCCATCACCGTGCCGGTGACCGTGTGGGGCGGGCCGGACGAGCTGCGCCGCAACACCCGCGAAGTCACGGCGGCCTTCATCGCGTCAGGCATCGATCCGAAGAAGCAGATCATCTTCAACCAGAGCCAGGTCTCCGGCCATGCCGAACTGGCCTGGGTGTTCAACTGCGTGGCGCGGCTGGGCTGGCTGAACCGCATGACCCAGTTCAAGGAAAAAGCCGGCAAGGACCGCGAGAACGCGTCGATCGGCCTGTACGATTA
>JAQGKA010000613.1 GCA_028290355.1 Tardiphaga sp.
ACATGGTGGAAACGCAGTCGGCCTGCTTCTGCAGGATCGGATCGACGTTGAAGCCCTGCTTGATGATCTTGATGCCGTCCTTCGAACCGTCGGTCTTGTAGCCCAGCTTCGACATCCACGACAGGAACGGATATTCGTTGCCGCCGTACCAGATGCCGACGGTCTTGCCCTTCAGGTCGGTGGGCTTCTTGATGCCGGTGTCGGCGCGGCAGGTCAGCATCAGGCCGGACTTCTTGAAGGTCTGCGAGATATTAACCAGCGGCACGCCCTTTTCGCGCGACGCCAGCGCCGACGGCATCCAGTCCACCACCACATCGGCGCCGCCACCGGCGATCACCTGCGGCGGCGCGACATCGGGCCCGCCTGGCTTGATGGTGACGTCGAGGCCGGCGTCCTTGTAGAAGCCCTTCTCCTTGGCGACGAAGTAACCGGCGAACTGGGCCTGCGAGACCCATTTCAGCTGGATCGTCACCTTGTCCGCCGCCTGCGCCGACGCAAGCGACAGTCCCATCGTCATGCCCACCGCCAGTGCAATGATCTTTTTCATATAAAACTCCGGAAGCTGAGAACCCGCCGAACTAGGTTCGAATGGATGGATGCCAGAAAGTGGTCGCGCGCTCGGCCAGCGCGACAAGTCCGTAGAAAACCATGCCGGCGATCGCGGCGAGCGCGATCTCCGCCCACACCATGTCGAGCGCCATGCGCCCGGCTTCCGTTGATATCCGGAAGCCGATGCCCTGGGTCGGCGTGCCGAAGAATTCCGCGACAATGGCGCCGATCAGCGCCAGGGTGGCGTTGATCTTCAGCGCGTTGAAGATGAACGGCAGCGCCGCCGGCAGATAGAGTTTGGCCAGCGTCTGCGGATAGCTCGCGCCATAGGAACGCATCAGGTCGCGCTCGATATGGCCGGAGGCGGAAAGCCCCGCGAGTGCGTTCACCAGCATCGGGAAGAACGTCACCAGCGCCACCACGGCAGCCTTCGACGGCCAGTCGAAGCCGAACCACATCACCATGATCGGCGCGATGCCGACCAGCGGCAGCGCCGAGAAGAAGTTGCCTAGCGGCAGCAGCCCGCGGCCGAGGAATTCAAAGCGATGCGCCAGGATCGCCACCAGCAATCCCGCGCCGCAGCCGATCACATAGCCGATCAGCACACCGCGAATGAAGGTCTGGACGAAATCCCCTGACAGCACCGGCAGCGACGATGCGAACTTCGCCGCCGCGGCACTCGGCGACGGCAGCAGCACGGCCGGCACGCCGGCGCCGCGCACCAGCACTTCCCAGAGATAGAACACCACGATCCCGAACAGCAGCGGGATCGCGAGGTCGAGCACCCGGCGCGTGAAGGCGTCGCGCGGCTTCAGGGCCGCCAGCACCATCACGCACAGCCCGGAAGCCAGCCAGACCGCCAGCACGATCATCCAGAAGCCCGAGGCCGCAGAACCGGCAATGCCAGGATCGCGCAACAGCAGAAGCGTCATCGTCGCTGCGCAGATCGCGCCGGCAAATCCGAAAACGATGGCGATGGCGCCGCCGATGCCCGCGGCGATTCCGAACAGCAGTGTCACCACCGCGGTGAGCAGAAACATCAGCGGCCGCGCCATCAACGCGGCCACCGGCTCCGACGACAACGACATCGGCAGCAGCAACACCAGCAACACGCTCACCGCCGCCAGAATGAACCCCAGTCGCAGTTGCCGCGCGTTCATGCCCGCGTCCCCATCCGCCGCGCCACGAGGCGTTCTGCCAGGCCGACCAAACCAATCAGACCGGAGGCCAGCACCGCGGCCGCCACCAGCGCCGCCCAGATCTGGACGGTCTGGCCGTAGTAAGAACCCGCTAGCAGCCGTGCGCCGATCCCAGCTTCGGCGCCGGTCGGCAATTCCGCGACGATGGCGCCTATCAGCGAGATCGTGATGGCCACCTTGAGGCTGGCGAACAGATACGGCGTCGCCGTCGGCCAGCGCAGCTTCGACAGCACCTGGCGTGGTGTGGCCGACCAGGTCCGCATCAGGTCGAGTTGCATCGGCTCCGGCGCGTTGAATCCCTTGACCATGCCGATGGTGATCGGGAAGAAACTCAAATAGGCCGAAATGATCGACTTCGGCAGCAGCCCCTGCAGGCCGATCGCGCCGAGCACCACGATAAAGATCGGCGCCAGCGCGAGAATTGGCACCATCTGCGAACAGATGATCCACGGCAGCAGGCTGCGCTCCAATACGCGGCTGTGCACGATCAGCAGCGCCAGCGCGATGCCGAGCAGTGCACCGAGCACGAAGCCAAGCAGTGTCGCCGACAGCGTCACCGCGGAATGATAGACGAGGCTCCGTGGCGCATTCGGCGCATAGCCGAACACACCATCGACGAAGGCCACGACCACCTGATGCGGCGCCGGCAGCAGCGGCCGCTCGGCGTCCATGGTGCCGGCGATCAGCTCCGCCGTCGTATAGGGCGCTTCCTCGCGCTCAAAACCGCCGCGCACCAGCGACAGGTTCATCAGTACCGCGGCGATGTACCAGACCACGATCAGCGCCGCGACCACCGTCACGATCGGCGCCAGGCGCGCCACCAGCGGATGCTGCCGCCGCGCGCCGGCGCGCGGCATCGACAAAGCCGCGGCGCTACTCGTCATAGGATTGCCCTGCCCGCAGCCCGGTTCGCACCCGCTGCGCGATGGCGATGAATTCCGGCGTCTCGCGGATTTCCAAAGTGCGGTCGCGCGGGAAATTGCAATTGATGATGTCGGTGATGCGGCCCGGCCGCGGCGACATCACCACGATCTTTGTGGAGAGAAACACCGCTTCCGGAATCGAATGGGTGACGAACAAAACGGTCTTGCGGGTCTTGTCCCAGAGCTTCAGCAATTGCTCGTTGAGATGATCGCGAACGATCTCGTCCAGCGCACCGAACGGCTCGTCCATCAGCAGCAGCGCGGGATCGAACGACAGCGCCCGGGCAATCGACACTCGCTGCTGCATGCCGCCCGAAAGCTGCCAGGGGAATTTGCGTTCGAAGCCGGTCAGATTGACCAGCGCCAGATAGCGCGCCGCCAGCACCTTCTGCTCGCCTTCGGAATAGCCCATGATCTCCAGCGGCAGTTTCAGATTGGCCTCGATGGTGCGCCAGGGAAACAAGGCCGGCGCCTGGAACACATAGCCATAGGCGCGGCTGAGGCGCGCCTGCTCCGCTGTCATGCCATTGACCGTAAGACTGCCCGACGTGGGCTGCTGCAGATCGGCGATCACCCGCAGCATCGTGGTCTTGCCGCAACCACTTGGTCCGATGAAGGAGACGAATTCGCCGTCGGCGATCTGCAGGCTGACATCGGACAGCGCCTCGACCTTGCCATCGGCGGTGTCGAAGGTCAGCGAGACGTTGCTGACGTCGACCGCGAGGCGTCGCGTCGAAGAACTCACGGCAGTCGTGGCGTCGGCAACTATGTTCATACGCACCGGTTCGACCAGAGGTTCAACGCATCTCGCCTGACCGTTCGGGCTCAAAAACTGCGTTGTCTGGTCGCAGATGATATCGGCATTGCCGACCGCATCAATAGAATACTTCGCACGGAGACACCGCGGACGCGCTTATAGTTTGCGCAGCACGGAGAACTTATTGAGCAAGGAGATTATCGGCGCCAAACATGCCCCTATCGGAAATTCAGATGGCGTAAAAACTACCGATTTTTGACGTGGATTTTTGACTTGAGATGGCCGCCGCCTCATACTTCGCACGCGGCGTCATAACGACCGCAGTCGATTTCCACATGCGAGCGCCATGAAGCCAGCCCCCTTCAGATACATCGCGGCCACCTCGCTCGCCCACGCGCTGGCGCTGAAGTCGGAATATGGCGACGAGGCGAAATTTCTCGCCGGGGGGCAGAGCCTGATGCCGACGATGAACTTCCGGCTGGCGCGGCCCACGGTGCTGATCGATATCAACGGAATCGATGAGCTATCTGCTATCCATCTGTCGGATACGGGACCAACGCGCATTGGCGCCGTCACCCGCTATCGCGCGCTGGAGCGCGATGCCGGCATCGCCAGGATCTTTCCATTGATCCGCGAAGCGCTGCCCGAAATCGCCCATCCGCAGATCCGCAACCGCGGCACCATCGGCGGCAATCTCTCCCATGCCGACCCGGCCTCGGAGATGCCGGCGGTATCCGTGGCGCTGCAGGCGCGGCTGCGGCTTCAATCGGCGACGCAGGAGCGCTGGGTCGCGGCATCGGATTTCTTCCTCGGCTCGCTCACCACCGATCTGCAGTTCGACGAGATGCTGACCGAGATCGAACTGCCGCCGCCGAATCCGCGAAGCGGCTCCTGCTTCATGGAGATCGCGCGCCGCCGCGGCGATTTCGCCATTGTCGGCGTCGCCGCCATGGTGACGCTGGATGACAACACGCAATGCACCGATGTCCGGCTGGTGTTCTGTGGCGTCGGCGAGATGCCGGTGGATTCCGGCGAAGCGGCGAGCCTCCTCATCGGCCAAATTGTTACCGACGATGCGATCTGCGCGGTCGCCGCATCGGCGCAGCAGATGATCGATCCCGGCGGCAGCGTGCATGCCACCGCGGACTATCAGCGCCACATCGCCGGCGTGATGGCCGAGCGGGCGCTCACCACAGCCAACCGGCGGGCGCGCGATGGACAGTGATATCCACGACATCACGCTGACGGTGAACGGCACGACCTATAATGGCCGCGTCGAATCGCGGCTGCTGCTCAGCGATTTCCTGCGCCACGATCTCAAGCTGGCCGGCACCCATGTCGGCTGCGAGCATGGTGTCTGCGGCGCCTGTACCGTGCTGCTCGACGGCGAGCCGGTGCGCTCCTGCCTGATGCTGGCGGTGCAGGCCAACACGCACGCGATCTCCACCATCGAAGGCCTCACCAGCCCGGGCGGCGACTACCATCCGCTGCAGCAGGCGATGCACGATCACCACGGCCTGCAATGTGGCTATTGCACGCCGGGCATATTGATGACCATGACAGCGTTCCTCGACGAGAACGCCTCGCCCAGCGAAGAAGAGGTCCGCGAGGCGCTGTCGGGCAATCTGTGTCGCTGCACCGGCTACCAGAACATCGTCGATGCCGTGATGACGGCCGCAGCGCGGATGCGGAGCTAGGGATGTCGACGCGCACTTTCGGCCAGCCGGTCAAACGCAACGAAGACCGCAAGCTGCTCACTGGCCAGGCGCTGTTCGTCGACGACGTCGAACTGCCGGGGATGCTGCACGTCGCCTTCCTGCGCAGCCAGGTCGCGCACGCGAACATCATCGGTATCGACATCTCCCGCGCCCTGCAGCGCCCCGGCGTGATCGCTGCCTATACCGCCGACGATCTCGGCGACTACTGGCGGCACGGGCCGCTGCTGGTGCCGCCGCCGCCGATTCCCGGCACCATCTTCAACGAGCGCACCCATGTGCCGCTGGCGAAGGGAAAAGTCCGCCACGTCGGCGAGCCGCTCGTCATCGTCATCGCCGAAAGCCGCTATATCGCCGAGGACGCGCTCGACGATATCGATGTCGAACTTGAACAGCTCGATGCCGTGGTCGATCTCGAACGCGCCCTCAAGGCCGGCTCGGCGCTGGTGCATGACGATGTCGGCTCCAACGTCTCCGCCCGTGTGCGGCAGACCAAGGGCAACTATGCTGCCGCCGCGGCGAAAGCCGACCGCATCATCGCCAGGCGCTTTCATTACGAGCACGGCATCTCGTCGCCGATCGAGACCCGCGGCGTGGTGGCGCAATGGGATCAGCGTGCCAGCCAGATGACGATCTGGGACACCACGCAGGCGCCGGTGTTCGTGCGCAACGGCCTCGCCGCCATGCTCGGCCTCAACGAACGCAACGTTCGCGTCATCGCACCGTTCGTCGGCGGCGGCTTCGGGCCAAAGATCATGATGTTTTATCCTGAGGAAGTTTTGCTGCCCTGGGTGTCGATGCAGCTGAATCGGCCGGTGAAGTGGATCGAGGACCGGCTCGAACATTTCTTCGCCACCACCCATGAGCGCGGCCAGATCCACGATGCCGAGATCGCGCTCGCTGCCGACGGCCGCATTCTGGGCATCAAGGACGTCTTCCTGCATGATGGCGGCGCCTATGACCCCTACGGGCTGACGGTGCCGATCAACAGCCAGTGCACCTTGCTCGGCCCCTATGTGGTGCCGAACTACGACAGCACCTTCACGCAGGTGTTCACCAACCTGCCGATCGTCACGCCCTATCGCGGCGCCGGCCGCCAGCATGGCGTGTTCGTGATGGAACGGCTGCTCGATCTCGCCGCCCATGAACTCGACATCGACCGCGCCGAGATCCGCCGCATCAACCTCATTCCCGCCGATGCCTTCCCCTACAATAACGAGATCATCTATCAGGACTTTGCCCCGCTCTCTTACGACAGCGGCAACTACGAGCCGGTGCTCGACATGGCGCTCAATGCCATCGGCTATGCTGACTTCAGGCAGCAGCAGCACGAGGCCCGCGCGCAGGGCCGTCACATCGGCCTTGGCATTTCCTGCTATGTGGAGGGCACCGGCATCGGCCCCTATGAAGGCGCAAAAGTGCAGGTGCAGTCCAATGGCAAGGTCAGCATTGCCACCGGAATCGGTACCCAGGGGCAAGGCCACTTTACGGTGTTCGCGCAGATCGCCGCCGAACAGCTCGGCATTGATGTCACCGACATCGATGTGGTCACCGGCGACACCGATCAGTTTTATTGGGGCGCCGGCACCTTTGCCAGCCGCGGCGCCGTGGTCGCCGGCAATGCCGTCAACGAAGCCGCAAAAGTGGTGCGCCAGAAAGCACTGAAGCTGGCGAGCGACCTGTTCGAATGTTCGGAAGACGATCTGGTCATCGCCGACGGCAAGGTGTCCATCACCGGCGTGCCCGGCAAATTCGTCACCCTCGGCGATCTCGCCGCGCGTGCCAATCCGATGCGCGGCGCGGTAAAGCCAGGCACCGAGCCCGGGCTGGAATCGACGCAGTATTTCGGCCCGCCCAGCGGCGCCACGGCCAATGGCGTCCACGCCATGATCGTCGAGATGGACCCGCGCACCTTCGATCTCAAGATTCTGAAATATGTCGTGGTGCATGACTGCGGCACCGTGATCAATCCGATGATTCTCACCGGACAAATCCACGGCGGCGTCGCGCAGGGCATCGGCAACGCCTTCTTTGAAAAGCTCGCCTTCGACGATCAGGGGCAATTGCTGAATGCGTCGCTGGCCGATTATCTGCTGCCGACCTCGCTCGACGTGCCGCGGATGGAATTGGATCATACCGTGACGCCGTCGCCGCTCAATCCGATGGGCATCAAGGGCGCCGGCGAAGCCGGGGCAATCCCGGTCGGGCCGCTGTTCGCGCAGGCCATCGAGGATGCGCTCGACCTGAAGAACAAAGGTGTCGAACTGCTGGAAATTCCGCTCAGCCCGAGCCGGCTGTTCGAGCTGACGCGCAAGGCGAAGGGTTAAAGCCATGATCCTGGTCACCGGCGCCAGCGGCAAGACGGGCAAGGCGGTCATCGCGGCGCTGGCCGCGCGCGGTGCCAAGGTGCGCGCCTTTGTGCGCAGCGCGGTGCATGAGCATGCGCTGAAAACCATCGGCGCCAGTGACGTGGCCATCGGCGCGCTGGACGATGAAGCGGCGTTGTTGCGTGCCATGCAGGGCGTGGTCGCGGTCTATCACATCTGCCCCAATGTCAGCCCGCGTGAGGCAATGTTCGCCGAAGCTGTCATCGCCGCGGCGGAGGCCGCCGAAGTGCCGCGCTTCGTCTATCACTCCGTCTTGCATCCGCAGATCGAGGCGATGCCGCATCATTGGGCCAAGTTAAAGGTCGAGGAGATGCTGTTCAGCTCGGAGCTGAACTTCACCATCCTGCAGCCCACCGCCTATATGCAAAACATCCTCGGCGAATGGGATCGCATGAAGAACGAAGGCATTTTTCGCGTACCCTACCCCGTCGAGACGCAACTCAGCCTCGTCGACCTCGACGACCTCGCGGAAGTTGCGGCGATGGTGCTGACCGAAGATGGCCATGCCTACGCCACCTATGAACTGGCCGGTACACCGCCGCTGAGCCAGACCGAAGTCGCCGAAACATTTGTCACCGTGCTCGGCCGGCCGGTTCGCGCGGAAGCCGAATCCGTCAAGGCCTGGCAGCAACGCGCCCGCCTAGGGGGCATGGACGAGCACACGCTCACGATGTTGACGAAAATGTTCGTCAGCTACGCTGGCGACGGGCTGAAGGGCAATCCCAACGTGCTGGGCTGGCTGCTCGGGCGCAAGCCGACGTCGCTGGCGGATTTCGCGGCAAGGCAATCTTCGGTGTGAAGCTACTGACCTCTCCGCGTCATGGCCGGGCTTATCCCGGCCATGACGAACATGAGCACCGCGCCAAGCCGCATTACCCATACGTCGGCCAGCCGATCGGGCGCAGTTGCTGCACGATCTTCATCGCCGAGAGGATCAGCGGCTCCTCGAAGCGCGGGCCGACGATCTGGATGCCCACCGGCAGGCCGTCGTCGGTCATGCCCGCGGGCACGGCGCCGCCGGGCAGGCTCATCAGCGTGATCAGGAACGAACCGGCGATCCAGTCGGTGTAGTTGTCGAGCTTCTTGCCGTTGATCTCGGTCGGGAAGTTCATCTCGACGGGAAATTGCTTGACGGGCGATTGCGGCGTGATCAGCAAATCATAGCTCTCGAAGAATTTGGCGAAGCGCAGGAACAGCTCCTGCCGCTTCTGCTCGGAGGCGGCGAATTCCAGCGGCGTCACTTTCAGGCCGGCCTTGACGTTGCCCTTGAGGTTGACGCCGAACTCTTCAAGTTGATCGAGATTGGCGTATTGCTGGCCGACCATCCACAACCCGCGCCACGCCTGATACGGCTCCTTGCCGTCAGCAATATCGAACTGAATCTCTTCCACCGTGGCGCCGGCATCGCGCAGCGACAGCGCACAAGCGCGGCAGATGGCGTCGATCTCCGGATCGACGCCGATGCCGGAAATATCCGAGACATAGGCAATGCGCAGGCCTTTCACATCCTGCGCCTTGGCGACGATGGCCCGTGCACTGGCCCAGGGCGGTGCCACCGAAATTGGCGATAGCTTGCTGTAGCCAACCAGCGCGTCGAGCATCAGCGCGGCATCTTCCGCGGTGCGCGCCAGCGGCCCGTGCACCTGGCCCGGATCCCACGCCATCGGCATCGGCCAGTTCGGCGTCAGGCCGGGCGTCGGGCGAATGCCGACGATGCCGTTGAAGGAGGCCGGCATGCGGATCGAGCAGCCGAAATCGGTGCCCTGCGCCAGCGGCACCATGCCGGTGGCCACCGCCACCGCCGAGCCGCCGGACGAGCCCGACGGACTGAGCGTCGGATTCCACGGATTGCGGGTGACGCCGAACACGTCGTTGAAGGTGTTGGCGCCGGCGGCGAATTCCGGCGTGTTGGTTTTCCCCAGCACGATGGCACCCGCGGCCTTCAGCCGCCTGACAGCCTCGGCGTCCTCGGTCGGCACATTGTCCGCAAAACGTGGCGAGCCATAGGTGGTGCGGATGCCCGCGGTCGGCGTGACATCCTTGATCGCCACCGGCAGCCCATGCAGCGCGCCGAGCGTGTCGCCGCGCATCACGGCGGCTTCGGCCTCTTTCGCCGCCGTCCGCGCGCGGCCATCGGCCAGCGTGACGATGGCGTTGAGTTTTGGATTGACCCGCGCGATGACGGCGAGATGCGCGTCGAGCACTTCCACCGGACTGACGGCTTTAGTCACGATGAGGTATGCAAGTTCACAGGCGGACTTGCGTGAAAGGGTTTCGGGCATCTTGTCTCTCGCTCGGTCATGGCCGGGCTTGTGCCGGGCATGACGAACTTGAGCGTTTTTATTTCCCCGCCCAGTGCACGAAGCGGCGCTCGATGCTGAGAAACAACAGGTTGAGGCCATAGCCCAGCGCGCCAGCGGCGAAGATCGCGGCATACATGTCCGGCATTTCGAACATCTGCTGCGCCTCGAACACGCGCTGGCCCAGGCCGTCGACGGAGCCGATGAACATCTCGGCGACCACGACAATCACCAGCGCCAGCGAGACGCCGTTGCGCAGGCCCACAAAGGTCGCCGGCATCGATTCCAACAGCATCACGTCCCACAGCACCCGGACGCGCGAGGCGCCCATGACTTTAGCGGCGAGAATCCGGGTCTTGCGCGCGTTCATCACGCCATAAGCGACGTTGAACAGGATGACGAGCGCGGCGCCGAACGCCGCCACGGAAATCTTGGTGCGGTCGCCGACGCCGAACAGCACCAGAAACAGCGGAAACATCGCTGAAGCCGGCGTCGAGCGGAAGAAGTCGATCAGGAATTCCACCGAACGGTACAGCTTCTCCGACGAGCCGAGCAGAATGCCGAGCGGGATCGCGATCACAGCCGCGATAATGGTGGAATAGATCGTGCGCTCCACCGTCTTGAGGAAGTCGACGCCAAGCTTGCCATGGAACATGCCCGCCCACATCGCCTTGAAGGTGGCGATCGGCGACGGCAGCAGTACGGGATCGACGATCCGCATCCAGACCGTGAACGACCACACCGCCAGCAGCACGATCACGCCGACGAAGGGCAGAAGAACTTCGAGACGCTTCCAGTTCATCGCATCACCCCTTTCGCACTTCGCGCTGGAAAATCTCCAGGCAATGCGCCTTGGTGCTGATGAAATCAGACTCGGTCATGGTCCTGTCGGTACGCGGCCGCGGCGCGTCGTAATGCACGAATTCGACGGCGCGCGCCGGATGCCGCGACAGCAGTAGGATGCGGTCGGACAGGTACACCGCTTCTTCGAGATCGTGCGAGACCAGTACCGTGGTGGTGTGGGTCTCGACGAAGACGCGCTGCAGCTGCTCGCGCATGAACAGCGTCATCTCGTAATCCAGCGCCGAGAACGGCTCGTCGAGAAACAGAATTTCCGGATCCACCACCAGCGCGCGCATGATCGACACCAGCTGCTGCTGACCGCCGGACATCTGGTAGGGATACAGCTTCAGATCGATCTTGACGTTGAGGTTGGCGACGATCTTCTCGACGCGGACGACGCGATCCTTCTTCGGCACGCCCATCACCTTGAGGGGATAGGCGATGTTGTCGAAGGCACTCAGCCAGGGAAACACGGCTTCGCGGTAGTTCTGGAACACGTAGCCGAACTTGATCTTGTGAAGCGGCTGGCCGTCGAACAGGATCTCGCCCGCGTCCATCGGAAACAGCCCGGCGATCATGTTGATCAGCGTGCTCTTGCCGCAACCGTTCGGCCCGAACACCGACATCAGTTTCCCGCGCGGAATGTCGAAGTCGAAATTGTCGTAGATGGTGGCGTCGGAGAATCGCTTGCTCAGGCCGCGGATGGTGACATGCGGCGCGGTCCGCGTTGCCGCGGCCCGCGCTTTTTCCGACAGTTCGATCTTGGCAGCAGGCTGCGCCGTCACGAGGACCTCAATACTTGTAGATATATTTGGTGACGTCGAGCTTTTCCGGAACCACGCCGATCGAGGTGCCGAAGTCGGACAGCTTCTGCAGATCGCCGATCTGCTTCGGCGTCATGTCCTTGGCCATGGTGTAGCCGAGCATCGACACCATATCGACCACGTTGTCGGGCGTGAACGTGTTCTTGGCGAGATACTTGCGGGCATCTTCGGGATTCTTGTTGATGTAGTCGAGCGCCTTGGACCAGGCCATCGCGAAGCGTTTTGCAACCTCCGGGCGCTTCTGGATGAAGTCGCTGGTGATGGCGCAGCCCGCCGCATAGGCGTCGGCCTTCTCGTCGCCGAGAATATATTTCGAGATCACGCCGGCCTCCAGCGTCCGCGCCACGCCGGCCTTGATCATCATCGAGGCGTTGGGTTCGAGCGTGTAGCCCCCGTCGAAAGTGCCGGCGGTCATGGCGTTGACGTGCTGGCTCATGTCGAGCTGGTCGATGGTGTATTCACCATCCTTGACGCCGTTCTTGGCCAGAATGCCCTTGGCGGTGTTGAGGTTCGCCGGGCCTGGCGCCGACATCAGCTTCATACCCTTCAGATCGGAGATCTTGTCAGCCTTGACGCCGGTGCGAACGACGAACTGCTCCATCTTCCAGACCGGGGTCTGGCTGTTGAGCGCTATGTACATCGCCACGCCCGGCTTCTTGATGTTGGCGTTGAGGCCTTCCAGCGTGACGAGAACCGCGGAGACCTCGATCTGGCCGGTGATCATCGCCGCGACATTGGCCGGGCCGCCCATCAGCTTGGTCATCTCCGGCTCGATGTTCTGCTCCTTGAAGAAGCCCTTCTCCACCGCCACGAAATACGGCAGCG
>JAQGKA010000651.1 GCA_028290355.1 Tardiphaga sp.
TGCGAAGCTGTGTCGCGCGTCAGAAGCCATAATATCCCCGGGGCCTTATCGATCCTCACGGGAACTGTCCCTGGCCGGGTCCGTGGATCCGGTCATATGGTGCCCACCTACTTTCGTAGGTGCTCCGGGATCGAGTGCTTCAACGGCCATCGCGGCTTCGCACTTTCTTTTTGATTGTCGCCGATTTGAACATCGCCGCTCACACCCGCCCAGTTGTCATCCCCGCGAAAGCGGGGATCCAGTACACGGCGGCCTTGCGGCTCCATCACCGGCTTCTCGGAATACTGGGTCACCCGCTTTCGCGGATGATGACACCGGAGTGCCTGGCTGGCCCCCACACGCGACGTCGGTGCCGGTGCTGAATGTCGATGCCACCCACCCCTTCAGACACGGACAAATCGACACTCCGTACCACCGCCCTCGCGCGCCGTACGGCGCTCTCCAGCGAACACCGCGCCGCGGCCGCGCAGGCGATCGCGGCGCGCGCATTTCCCATCCCCATCAAGCCTGGCGTCATCGTGGCCGGCTATTCTCCCATCCGTAGCGAGATCGATCCAATTCCGCTGATGCAGATGCTTGCGGCGCAAGGCGCGCGGCTCGCGCTGCCGGTGATCATCGCGCGCGACGAGCCGTTGATGTTTCGGGTCTGGTCCCCGACCGACGGTCTCGTCCGCGGTTCGCTCGGCATTCTCGAGCCGCCGCCGGAGGCGCCGCAGCTGATGCCGGATATCGTGCTGGTGCCGCTCGCCGCCTTCGACCGATCAGGCCATCGCATCGGCTATGGCGCCGGCCACTACGACCGCACTTTTGCGCAATTGCGCGCCATCAAGCCTTTCATCGCCGTCGGCGTCGCCTTCGACGTCCAGGAAATCGAGGCGATTCCGATGCAGCCGCACGACGTAAAGCTGGATTATGTGCTAACCGAAGCGCGAGTGATCGATTTCCGGAGCATCTGATTTGCGCATTCTTTTCATCGGCGACGTGGTCGGCAAGACCGGTCGCCATGCCATCGCCGACCATCTGCCTGCTTGCGTGCGGGACTGGAAGCTCGATCTTGTCATCGTCAACGGCGAAAACGCCGCGGGCGGTTTCGGCATCACCGAAACGATCTACAATGATTTCATCGACGCCGGCGCCGACGCGGTGACGCTCGGTAACCACGCCTGGAATCAGAAGGAGGCGCTGGTGTTCATCGAGCGCGCGCCGCGCCTGATCCGCCCGCTGAATTTTCCGCGCCACACGCCGGGTCGCGGCGCAGCCCTCATTGATACCAAGAACGGCGCCCGTGCGCTGGTCATCAACGCCATGGGCCGCGTCTTCATGGAGCCGCTCAACGATCCCTTCAGCGCGATCGGCAAGGAGATCGACGCCTGTCCGCTGATGGAAGCCGCCGACGCCATCGTGGTGGATTTCCACGGCGAGGCCTCGAGCGAAAAGCAGGGCATGGGTTTCTTCTGCGACGGCCGCGTCAGCCTCGTGGTCGGCACCCATACGCATGTGCCCACCGCCGATCATCAGATCCTGCCCGGCGGCACCGCCTATATGACCGACGCCGGCATGACCGGCGACTATGATTCCGTGATCGGCATGCACAAGGACGAACCGCTGCGCCGCTTCGTCACCGGCATCCCCTCCGGCCGCTTCGAACCCGCCACCGGCCCCGCAACCATGAGCGGCGTCGCCGTGGAAACCGACGACAAGACCGGACTGGCGCTGCGCATCGCGCCGGTGCGGCTTGGCGGAAGGCTGGAGCAGACGGTTCCGGGATTTTGGGGCAGCGCAGCCTGACTACAGTTTCGAAGCACGGTCGATTTGATGCTTGTACGTCCGGATGCGGACGCTGCCCGGCATGTCCGAACCACCGCACCCCGACCAACTAGCGCAGTTTCGGATTGAGCCGATCCACCGTCCTCATGGTGAGGAGCGCGCCTGTTGGCGCGCGTCTCGAACCATGAGCTGTGTCGCCCATCCTTCGAGACGCGGTCGAAGACGACCGCTCCTCGGGATGAGGCCGGAGTCTGGATCCGGCGATTCATTTCAAAACGAAAATGCTCTAACCAGTCGGGCGCGACTACAACTGCTTGCTCTTGCTATTGTATACAAGTTTGCGCGAAATTGCAGCGATTGAGGTTGCTCGTACCAATTTGTGCAAATGACCCGCTCCGTTTCATTCGATCAGGCGTCGCTTGCTCTGCTGGATGCTGCTGTCGATCCGGCGCAGTGGGTGAAGGCCATGGACACCGTCGCCCGGTATGCCGGCGCGTCCGGTGCGGTCCTGCTTCAGATCCGGGGGCGCTGTCCGGGTACGCCCCATTCCGCTTCGCTGGACGAGGGCCTCGACGTTTACTTCAGGGACGAGTGGCATCTGCGCGATCAGCGCGAACGTGGCGTGCCTTACATGCGATCGAAGGGTATCTTCGTCGAGCAGGATTTCGCCACGCCCGATGAGCTGAATACGTCCGACTATTACCGCGGCTTTCTGGGCAAGTTCGACTTGCGGTGGTCCGCCGGCATCGGCTTTGCCAATGACGACGAAGAATGGTGCCTCGTCGTCCAACGCGGCGAGAAGAGGGGCTTTTTCGACAAAAGCGAGCAGGCCGACCTTGTGCGGTTCGGGCCCTACCTCAACCGTGCCGCGCAACTTGCGCGCCATCTCGCCTACGCCAATGCGACCGGTATGCTGGATGCCTTCGAGGCGCTCGGCTGCGCCAGTTTCCTGCTCGACCGTGCCGGGCAGGTGATCCGCCACAACGCACAGGCGGAGCAGTTGCTCGGCAACGGCCTTGCCTTGTCGCGCGGCAGGCTGAGATGCGAGCGCCCCGCCGACAGCCTTGCGTTGGGCCATTTGACCGCCGTACTGGGCCAGAGCACCGGCTTGATGCCGGCCGATGTGCCTCTCGTCGTGGCGCAGCGATTGTCGAAACGCCCGCTCGTAATCCAGGGCATCGCGCTGGCGGGTCTCGCAAGTGCCGTTTTTTCCCCGGCCACGTCGATTCTGCTGGTCTCGGATATCGACAAGCGACCGGCACCAACGGGCCCCGAGGCGACTCAAAAGATCTTTGGATTGACGGCGATGGAAGCGATGCTGCTGTCGGTTCTTGAGCAAGAGGTTCCATTGCCGGCAGCTGCAGATGCGATCGGCATTTCGTTCGAGACCGCACGCTCGCACCTGAAACGGATTTTCTCCAAGACCGGCACCAGTCGCCAGGCCGACCTGCTGATGCTGCTGCGTCGCGTTCATCGCTCCGCGCAATAGGCCACCTCGTGCGCAGGCACGTCATCCGGTTATCGGCAAATATTGTTCGGCTATTAAAGTGGAAGGTCTCCTGTTTGCGTCGGACGAGACCACATATTGTCAGGGAAGGAGATCTGATGGAGGTTCGCGATGAAATCGCACAGGCTTCCCTTCGAGAACCGGTGGACCAACGGCGAGCGCGCATGGGAGTGGCATTGCGAGCTTGAGCGGTTGGGATTGATGAACGTACGGGCGATGTTCGCCGATCACGAAACCCACCACCCCGGCAGGCGTGCTGTCATATTTGACATTCCGACCGGATTCGTCCGGGACTGGCTTGCGTTCCATGACCGGCGCACGGCACGTCAGCAGTTTCTTTGGCGGGCGACTGTTCTTGCGCTGGTCCTTGTTGCTGCAACCGCCGCCGTGCTGGGCGTGCTGCGCGCGTGAGAAGGCGAGGATCGCCTCGTGGTCTGTGACCTGAAGCAGGGGCGTGCCAGGCGCGCGCGCCCGAGACTGCAAGCGGCTGCAAGCACAGAACTATAATTTATACGCCGTCCGAAATCCGCCCCAGTGCCTTCCCTGCACGCGCACGGGCACGTCGATCTCGCGCATCATCACGGTCTGGCCGCCGCCCATGTCGCGGGCGTAGCTCTGGATTAGATAGGAGCGGGTGTTGCGGCCGGCGGCGAGGCCTGCGGGATCGTTGAAGATGCGGCGGTTGCGGCTGTTGGCCGTGTTCCAGGCGACGTCGCCGGGCCGCTGCGGCTTTGAATAGATGCTGTTATGCACCGGCAGATAACCGTTGCGGTCGATCATGGCGGAGAACGCCAACCGCGAATCCTTCGCCAGAAACGCGTCCTGGAATTCCAGCAGCGCGCGATCCGCCCAGTTCAAAATCCTGGTGCGATGCTGCAGCGGATTGGAGCCGGCGATCTCCACGTAATTTTCGTCGAACATGTCGTTGATGCTGATGGCGCCGGACGTGATGCCGTCAGCGAAAATCTTCGTCAGCGCAACGCCGGCATCGATCGCACGGGTGACGAATTCGGTGTTCTCGTCGTGGATCGCCCACAGCCGGTCTTCGATCCGGCTGACCAGTTTCGCATCCGGCATGACGAAGCTTGCCCGCGCGCCAGCCTTGGAATGTTCCGTCACGCGCAGCCGGCACGCGCCGATGTCGGCGAGATCGGCGGTGATAACTTCATTTCGCGGCAGCGATGCCGCGCCCGCCCCGCCGATCAAAACCCCGTCCAAGGAGATTTCATAGACCGGTGCGGCAAGCTTGCCACCGCGGGTTTGAATGTCGATCTTCAAATGACACGGCAGCCGTGCGCGCTTGCGCTCGTCCTCGCGCTCGCCCTGGCGCAGCAACACCGCGCAGCGCGTCTTCAGCTTGGAGGCGAACATCGTCACCGCCTGACCGGCCTGCGCGACGCTCTCGCCATGAGCCGCTGCTTCCTTCGCCGCGCTGTCGATCTCGGCGGCGCTGTCGCCGACCGAGACGATGAACTGCGAAGCGGAAGCGGCGTTGCTGGACATGTCGCTGGTGGTGGCGTTCTGCTCGGCCACTGCGCCGTTGACGTTGGCGAACACCGGGCGGATCGCCTCGATCGCGGTGGAAATGCGGTGCACGGCATCGACCGAACTGGCCGCGTCCCTCTGCAGCGCGTCGATCTTGGTCTCGATCTCCTTGGTGGCATCCTGGGTCTGTACCGCCAGCGCCTTCACCTCGGTGGCGACCACGGCAAAGCCACGGCCTGCCGAGCCGGCGCGGGCGGCTTCAATGGTGGCGTTCAGCGCCAGCATCGTGGTCTGCCGCGCGATCTGCGCGATCAGGTTGACGACGTTGCCGATCGCCGCGGAGGATTCCCTGAGACGATCGACATTGACGCTGGCCTCCTGCGCGGCGGCGCCGGCCTCGTCGGCGAGTTTGCTGGCATTGCGGACCTGGGCGCCGATGCCTTCGGCGGAATGGGTGAACTTGTCGGCCGCCTGCGAGAAGGTGGTGGCGGTGGATTGCGCCGCGCTGGTGCGATCGGCCAGGGCGTCGGTGCGGGCGCGGATGGTGGAGAGGGTGGTCGCGGTGGACTCGGCGCCGCCGGCCACCGAACTGGCTGCGCGCTCCAGTTGCCGGATCAGCGCGCCCAGTTCCAGTTCCAGCAGTTCGAGGATCTCGCGCGCCGAATCGGCCTCCGGTGCCGTCGGCACGTCGGCCACGGCAACTGCCGCAGGTGTCATGTCCGGCGCAGCCGGTTCCGGCCGCCGCTCGCGAAATAATCCGAAGGCCATGTTTTCTTCCCGCGTTGCAATCTATGCGGGTATTGTTGCACCCGGGCATGAAGTCATGATTAACGATTGGCCCCGGTGGCGGTATCTACCTGCCGGTATCCCGTTCTATTTTTGATTTTGCCGGGCCTGCGGCCTATAACCCCGCGCCGCCGCCCCCTGACAGACCACGACGATTCCGAGAGAGACCGCATGGCCGGACATTCCCAATTCAAGAACATCATGCACCGCAAGGGCCGGCAGGATGCCCAGAAGTCGAAGCTGTTCAGCAAGCTGGCGCGGGAAATCACCGTCGCCGCCAAGCTAGGCACGCCCGATCCCTCGATGAACGCGCGGCTGCGCGCGGCGGTCATCGCGGCCCGCCAGGAAAACATGCCGAGAGACAATATCGAGCGCGCCATCAAGAAGGCGATCGGCAGCGAGGGCGAGAACTATGACGAGATCCGCTACGAGGGCTATGGCCCCGGCGGCGTCGCCGTGATCGTCCAGGCGCTCACCGACAACCGCAACCGTGCGGCGTCGGACATTCGCTCCTACTTCACCAAATCCGGCGGCAACCTAGGCGAAACCGGCTCGGTGTCCTTCATGTTCGACCATGTTGGCATCATCGAATACGACGCCGGCAAGGCGTCGGCCGACGATATGCTGGACGCCGCCATCGAGGCCGGCGCCGACGACGTGGTCTCCAGCGAGAGCGGCCACGAGGTCTATGCCTCCAAGGAAACCTTTCGCGAGGTCGCCAAGGCGCTGGAGGCCAAATTCGGCGAAGCCCGTAAGTCCGAACTGACCTGGAAGCCGCAGAACACCGTGCCGGTGGACGACGAGACCGGCGAGAAGCTCCTGAAGCTGATCGATCTCCTCAACGAGCACGACGACGTCCAGAACGTCTACGCCAATTTCGAAGTCTCGGACGCGCTGGTCGCGAAGATGGGCGGGTAGGCGGCCGTCGTTCCGGGGCGCGAGGGCGCAGCCCGAACGAACCCGGAACTCGGAGCTGTTCTGAACATCTCCGGATTCCGGGTTCGCGCGCAGCTGTCGCTGCGCCCGCCCCGGAATGACGGTTTCCATTTTCGCCGTGCACATCCCTCTGTTGCTATTTCGTTCTTGGCGTTCCGGCAGTATCACTCGGTGATGACAAACATGCCGATTCGCTCCCCCGTTCGCATCCTGGGCATCGATCCGGGCCTGCGCCGCACCGGCTGGGGCGTGATCGAGATCGACGGCAACCGGCTGATCTATATCGGCTGCGGCTCCGTCGAACCGCCGGAAAGCCTGCCGCTGGCGAGCCGCCTGCTCGGCATCCATGAGGGCCTCGCCAAGGTGATGGGCGATTTCCAGCCGGCCGAATGCGCGGTCGAGCAGACCTTCGTCAACAAGGACGGCGTCGCCACGCTGAAGCTGGGGCAGGCCCGCGGCATCGCCATGATGACGCCGGCGATGTTCGGCATCGCGGTGGCGGAATATGCCCCCAACCAGGTCAAGAAGACCGTGGTCGGCGCCGGCCATGCCGACAAGAACCAGATCCAGATGATGCTGAAGATCCTGCTGCCGAAGGCCGAGCCGAAAACGGCCGACGCCGCCGACGCGCTGGCCATCGCCATCACCCACGCCCATCACCGCCAGAGCACCCTGCTGCGGTTGAAGGTGGTCGGGGCGTGAGCCGCGAAGCCGCGACTTCTTACTTCCCCTCTCCCCCCTGCAAAGCTTCGCTTTGCTTAGGGGAGAGGGAAGAAGAGCACACCTCATGATAGGCAAGCTGAAAGGCCTGATCGACTCCTACGGCGAGGACTACGTCATCCTCGACGTGCAGGGCGTCGGCTATCAGGTGCATTGTTCGGCGCGCACGCTGCAGGCGCTGCCGGCGCCGGGCGAGGCTGCGGTGCTGTCGATCGAGACCTATGTCCGCGAGGACGCCATCAAACTGTTTGGCTTCCGCAGCGATGGGGAGCGCGAATGGTTTCGTCTCTTGCAGACCGTGCAGGGCGTCGGCGCCAAGGTCGCGCTGGCCGTGCTGAGCACGCTGCCGCCGGCCGATCTCGCCAACGCCATCGCGCTGCGCGACAAGGCCGCGGTGGCGCGCACGCCCGGCGTCGGCCCCAAGGTAGCCGAGCGCATCGTCAGCGAATTGAAGGACAAGGCGCCGGCCTTCGCGTCAGTCGATCCGGCGCTGGTGCATCTGTCGGGCGCGATCGATGACCACAGCGCGCCGCGCCCGGTCTCTGACGCGATCTCCGCGCTGGTCAATCTCGGCTACGGCGCCCCGCAGGCCGCCGCCGCGATTGCCGGCGCCTCGCGCATTGCGGGTGAGGGGGCTGAGACGGCGCAACTGATCCGGTTGGGGTTGAAGGAATTGGCGAAGTGAGCGGCGAGCTAACAGCGCCGAAAGCAAGCCCGAGCCGATCGGACCCGAATGGCGTCGAACCGCGCCGCCATCACCTGTTTTTCTACATGGGTGGGACGTTCTTAAATGCCGTCGTATTTGCCGTGGTGGGTCCGCTCGTCGGAGGGCCGATCTTTACGGCAGTCGGACTGGCCATAACGCCTCATTCCAATTCCTTTCAGGATGGCTCAATCTCCAGATTCTTGATGGGGCTGATTGGGTATTTTTATCTTTTTTTCTTCACGGTGCCTGTCAGCTATTATTTTGCTGCGTCCGCGGCTTTCGCAACCGGCACAATCGTCGCGGTTTTCTCCGTCTGGTTGACCTACAGTCGCTACCTGTATTTGGCTGCTGCAATTGCGGGAGGGATCGTATCCGTCCTGCAGGTCTTCAGATCTGCGAAAACGGGTGAAGACACGGGTGCCTTCTATGCTGCGGCAATTGCCGGAGCGGTGGCAGCCATGGTGTGCACACGTGTCGCCAAATCTTTCCGTCTCGGCGTTCGAGAAACAGAACCTGCCGATGGCCTACCGGCAAAATGACATGAATCCACCCACCCGCCTGATCACCCCCGAGCGCCGCGCCGATGACATCGGCGATACCTCGCTGCGCCCGCAGAACCTGTCCGAATTCGTCGGCCAGCAGCAGGCCCGCGCCAATCTGCAGATCTTCATCGACGCCGCCCGCAAACGCGGCGAGGCGCTGGACCATGTGCTGTTCGTCGGCCCGCCCGGCCTTGGCAAGACCACCCTGGCGCAGATCGTGGCGCGCGAGCTCGGCGTCGGGTTTCGCGCGACGTCCGGACCTGTGATCGCCAAGGCAGGCGATCTCGCCGCATTGCTGACCAATCTCGAAGAGCGCGACGTGCTGTTCATCGACGAGATCCATCGGCTCAGTCCGGCGGTGGAGGAAGTGCTCTATCCGGCGATGGAGGACTTTCAGCTCGATCTCATCATCGGCGAAGGTCCGGCAGCGCGCTCGGTGAAAATCGAACTGGCGAAGTTCACTTTGGTCGGCGCGACGACCCGCGCCGGCCTGCTGACCAATCCGCTGCGCGACCGTTTCGGCATTCCGGTCAGGCTGAATTTCTACACCGTCGAGGAACTGGAAAAGATCGTCACCCGCGGCGCCCGCGTGCTGGAGATCGGCATCACGCCGGACGGCTCCAACGAGATCGCCCGCCGTGCCCGCGGCACGCCGCGCATCGCCGGCCGGCTGCTGCGCCGGGTGCGCGACTTTGCCTCGGCCGCCGATGCCTCCGCGATCGACCGCAAGATCGCCGACCACGCGCTGTCAGCGCTGGAAGTCGACAGCGCCGGCCTCGATGCCATGGACCGGCGCTACCTCACCACCATCGCGATGAACTATGGCGGCGGCCCGGTCGGCGTCGAGACCATGGCCGCGGCCTTGTCGGAGCCGCGTGACGCCATCGAGGACATCATCGAGCCGTTCCTGATCCAGTGCGGCTACCTGCAGCGCACCCCGCGCGGACGGCTGCTGACCTCGCATGCGTTCAGGCACCTCGGGCTGAACGAGCCGTCGCGCGATCCGTCGCAGGTCGGATTGTTCGGCGGCGTGGATGAGGAGGAGTAAAGACCGGGGTCCAGCCTCAATGGCCGGGTAATAACGCAGCGGCGATCTCCGTCACTCGGCTCAGTGAAATACCTTCTTGCTGCTCGACCGCGAGGGGATGATCGGTTGGTTCAAGCTCGATGAACGGACGTTTTTCCGCATTTCGCAGATAAACAAGAGTCTTGAGGCCGAACGTTGTTGGATAAATAGAGATATTGTTGCAAAGCCAGCCGAATATCGGAGCCTCACTCTCCCTGATTTCGGAGTCCCAAAGCTCCAGAATGCGCTCAAAGTTCTGCTTCGCAACGGAAACCCAGACTCCCCAGACAAATGTTGTTTGGGGATGGTTATGGTTCGCCAATAGACATCGCGGTCCGCATTGATGTTGCCGCGGATCATATTCTCGCGGATTTTGAGGGTACTTCTCCGCCGAGTCCAAAGGGCATCAATTGCCCGATGATCTATTCGGCAGCCTATGCGTGCTACGGTTTGAAGTGCTCTATCGCCCCCGATATTCCGAACAATTACGCGTCACTTCTGCCGTTCCGTGTCGCCGCGCCGACAAACTGCATTCTGAATGCACAACATCCGGCGCCCGTGTCTGTACGCCATGTGCTCGGCCATCTGGTGCCGGACGCCGTTCTCGGCGCCGTTCATAAAATGTTGCCCGGCAAGGTGCCGGCTGAAGGGGCCGGCGCGCTATGGAATTTGCATGTCAGCGCACGGCCGTTGCAGGGAAACAGGGCTCCGGCGGATGGCGGCCAGCGTGCAGAGGTTCTGCTGTTCAACAGCGGCGGCATGGGTGCGCGCTCCAAGCTGGACGGTCTCAGCGCGACGGCGTTTCCGAGCGGTGTTCACTCGATGTCAATCGAGGCTACGGAACACGTCGGGCCGGTGATTTTCTGGCGAAAGGAGCTTCGTGACGGGTCCGGCGGCTCGGGCCAGTTCCGTGGTGGGCTTGGCCAAGTCGTCGAAATCTCGCCGACGGAAGGGCATGAGATCTATTTCAACGCGATGTTCGATCGCGTCGAGCACCCGCCGCGCGGTCGTGAAGGAGGGGGCGATGGCGCTGCCGGTGCCGTTCTTCTTGATGACGGAACCGTTCTCGCCGCCAAGGGGCGTCAGCACGTGCCGGCGGGGCGACGCCTGATCCTGCAATTGCCTGGCGGTGGCGGCTTCGGCGCGCCGGAGAAGCGAGAACCGGCGGCCATCAAGCGCGACGTCGATTACGACTACGTCAACTAGACTTGCGGGCCGTCAGGTTGCCGCTCAATAGCTGTGGCATCCGCGACGAATATTACGTGCGAGTGGGTTGATCCCACTCGCCACTCCTACTCTATCCAGGAAATCAAGGAAGCCGGAGAGATGATGTACGTACCGCATGGAAAACACCTGATTGCCGGTGAGTGGGTGAAGGGCAGCGCGACATTCCAGTCCGAGCCGGCACGTGGAGTCGCACAAAGCGTTTCGGCCGGAACCAGCGAGCATGTCAAAGCCGCGTGCGACGCTGCTGAGGAAGCGTTTTGGTCTTTCGGCTATTCGGAGCGCGAGCATCGGGCCAAGTTCTTGAACGCCATCGCCGACGAGATCGAAGCACGCGGCGATGTCATTACGCGGGTCGGATCCGATGAAACCGGACTACCAGAGGCTCGCCTCGCCGGCGAGCGCAGCCGCACGGTGACCCAATTACAGCTTTTCGCACGGCACATTCTTTCCGGGGAATATCTGGATCGGCGACACGATCAGGCACTGCCTGATCGGCTTCCCGCTCCGCGACCGGATCTGCGACTCATTCAGCGTCCGATCGGGCCTGTCGCGGTATTTGGAGCATCGAACTTCCCGCTGGCGTTTTCGACTGCGGGTGGCGATACCGCAGCAGCCTTCGCTGCCGGCTGTCCCGTGGTCGTAAAAGGGCATGCTGCGCATCCAGGCACGAGCGAGATCGTCGCAGACGCGATTGATGCTGCGCGCCGCAAGCTTGATCTGCATCCCGGAGTTTTCTCACTCATTCAGGGGCACACGCCCGAAGTTGGCGCTGCACTTGTCCAGAATCCGAACATAAAGGCGGTCGGGTTTACGGGGTCGCTTGCAGGAGGCAGGACTCTGTTTGACCTGTGTGCAGCGCGACCGGAGCCCATACCGTTCTTCGGAGAGCTCGGTTCAATCAATCCTATGTTTGTTCTTCCGGCCGCTTTGCGATCGCGAGGCGACGTTCTCGGCGAAGGGTGGGCCAACTCCCTGGTCCTCGGCGCCGGTCAATTCTGCACAAATCCTGGCGTGGCAATTGTGATTGATGGCCCGGGCGTCGACGCATTTGTCGCATCGGCTCGCAAAGCGCTTGCCGCTACCGCTCCGCAAGTGATGCTGAGCAACGCTATAGCGAAGTCCTTTCGAGAGGGGTGCAATCGCGTCGCAGCAATCCCTGGAGTTCAACAGCTACTCGATACCAGCTGTGACGATCGCACGGCTGGGCCGGTCCTTTTCGAGGCGAATGCCAAGTCCTGGTTGAGCGACAGCACGCTGCATGAAGAGGTGTTTGGGCCACTTGGGATATTGATAAAGGCGAGGGACACGGATCAGGCCCTGGAAATCGCTCGATCCCTCGAGGGGCAACTGACCGCGACGTTGCAGATGGATGCTGAAGACAACGAGATCGCCCGCGCGTTGTTCACAATCATCGAGCGTAAGGTCGGCCGAGTGTTGGCTAACGGTTTTCCAACCGGGGTTGAGGTCTCCGACGCGATGGTACATGGAGGGCCTTACCCGGCATCGACGAACTTTGGCGCAACATCCGTCGGAACGCTTTCGATCCGTCGTTTTGTCAGGCCGGTCAGCTATCAAAACATTCCCGACGATCTTCTGCCATCCGACATTCGATAGAGTCGCAAAGCTCTGTGCGTGAAAACGTGGGCTAAGCATTCCACGCGGGTGCCGCGTGCATCATCTGCGGCGCGGAACTGGTTCGCGTCTCCCAATAGCACCATGGGTGCAATAGCAAAAAGGACAGACAATGGTTGTTCGCGCAGGACGTGAGTTTCTCGCCATCCCCGGCCCATCCACGATCCCTGATGAAGTGCTGCGAGCGATGCATCGCCCTCCACTTGACATCTATTCCGACACCATGGCGCAACTGACCCACGGTCTGTTGCGCGATCTCGGTACGCTGTTCGCGACCAAGGGCCAGACATACATCTACATCGCCAATGGTCATGGCACCTGGGAAGCGGTGCTGACCAATGTGTTGTCGCGCGGCGACACGATCCTGGTGCTGGAAAGCGGACGCTTTGCCGTTGGCTGGGGTAACGCAGCTCGCGCCATGGGCGTCAATGTCGAGAGCGTCAAGGGCGACTGGAACCGCGCTATCCGCCCGGCCGAAGTCGAGGCCCGGCTGCGGGAGGATACGGACCACAAAATCAAGGCGATCCTGGCCGTGCAAATCGACACCGCCTCCGGCGCGATCAATGACATTCCGGCGATCAGCAAGGCAATCAAGGCCGCCGGCCATCCCGCGCTATTCATGGTCGATGCCGTGGCGTCACTCGGCTGCATGCCGTTCGAAATGGATGCGTGGGGTATCGACGTCGCGATGTCCGCCTCGCAGAAGGGCCTGATGGCTCCTCCTGGCTTGGGCTACGTCGCCGCCAATGAGCGCGCCCGCGCCATCCACAAGACGGCAGATCTGCGCACGCCGTATTGGGACTGGACCCAGCGCGATGGTTTGGAGAACTACAACAAATATGCCGGCACGGCGCCGGTGCATCTGTTGTTCGCGCAGCGTCAGGCCATCGATATGCTGTTCGATGAGAAGCTGCCGAATGCATTCTTGCGGCATAGCCTGCTTGCCGAAGCGGTGCGCCGGGCGGTGACGGTATGGGCCGAGGGCGGCGTCTTGAGCTTCAATATCAACGAGCCCAGCGAGCGCGGCAACACGGTGACCACCGTGCGGATGGATAATCCGGCGCCGCTGCTGGCCTATTGCAAGAACAATTGCGGCGTGGTTCTCGGCGTCGGTATCGGCGACCTGCAGGATCAGGCGTTCCGCATCGCCCATATGGGCCACGTCAACGCACCGATGATCCTCGGCACGCTCGGCGTCGTCGAAATGGGCCTGCAGGCGTTGGGCATTCCGCACGGCGAGGGTGGCACGGAAGCGGCGATAACCTTGCTCGGCCAGAGTGTAGAGGCTTAGACGCAACGTCTTAATGTGGGCGCGCCTCGTCTCCGGCAGATCCCTACAGCCCCAGGTCCGCCCGCATGGCGCCCGCTGTTACGTGCTACTACGGAGCGGGCGTTGATTTTTTCGCTTCCGACGCAATGCAGAGCTTGACTTGACCCGCTAACAGCTTGGGCCAGCTTGTTTAAGTATCGAGCCGTTTCAACAGCGATCGCTCGATGTCGCTTTGCAATCCGCTAATTCTGTCTCACAGGCGCTGATCCCGGACAGTCGTGCCTCCCACCGCCTGATGAGGCACCGTACCCCACTATGTCGAGATGGTGGCATCGGCCGCACGTGTGGAGCTTAACCGTTCCGATTTGTGCAAACGCACCAGATCATGCTCGATCATTTCGGTTCCGGGATCAGCTGTGATCAAATGTGCGAGTGGGGCATCGGGTGGGATATTTATGCATCACCCATTTTGACCAAAGCGGTTGCTTCCGTTCTCCCCGAGACCACCGCAACGAAATCGCAACGAATTGGGTGAAACGACCTTGAACAAAACGTGGCGGAAACACCTGCCACAGCGAGAAAAATCAACATCTTAGAAGATGTGCACTGCGTCTGGTACGCAGGGAACTGTCCGCTTCAGATGGCCACAATCAGCGAATGTCGGTATCGGTGGTTGCGAGTCCCCGCAACCAGGATTCCAGGTGCATCCCAAGCAAGGTTCAAGCCCAAAGCGATTGGCGCTTGCTGAGGAAGGTGCCTCTGTGCAAGACGATTACTCCCTGAAGTGTGATAAGAGGAATCTCCCTGTGACAGCCTCTCTTGATGGCGAAATTCGCGACGGTCGTCATCATATGCGGGTCCGCGTTTATTTCGAAGATACTGACTCCGGCCAGATTGTTTATCACGCGAATTTTTTGCGCTTCATGGAACGCGGCAGAACGAATTACTTGCGTCTACTCGGAACGAGCCAACAAGAGCTGCTGAAAGAAGCGCGGAAGGATGCGCCGGGCTTTGCCTTCGTTGTTCGTTCGATGACAATCGATTTTCTAAAACCGGCAATCTTGGACGACCTGCTTGACGTCGTCACTGTTCCACAAGAGGTGAGGGGCGCTTCGATCGGCTTGCTACAGGAATGCAGGCGCGGAGACGATCTCTTAGTCACGGCGCATGTGCGCGTGGCGTTTATCTCAGGCGGAAAGGCACAACGCATCCCGCAGTCGCTCCGGCTTGCTATGGAAGGGCATACATAAGCCTACTGCTCGTTCATGCTGTAACCTTCCAGGCCGATCAGGCGTGAGCGTCACGCAGCCGTGACTGCGGCCGCGTTGACTCTCTGTACTGATCGGTACAATCTCCGCCCGCTCGATCCGGAGCCGGAGATGAAAATCATGTCGCGTCCGCCGCTGCCGCCGTTCACCCGCGAAACCGCCGCCCAGAAGGCGCGCATGGCGGAAGACGCCTGGAATTCGCGCGATCCCGTCAAGGTGTCGCTGGCCTATACCGAGGACAGCCGTTGGCGCAATCGCTCCGAATTCCTTGAAGGCCGTCCTGCGATCGTCGCGTTCCTCACCCGCAAATGGCAGAAGGAACACGAGTACCGCCTGATCAAGGATCTCTGGGCGTTCGATCGCCAGTTCATCGCGGTGCGTTTCCAGTATGAATGGCACGACGATGCCGGGCAGTGGTTCCGTTCCTACGGCAACGAACAATGGGAGTTCGACGATGCCGGCCTGATGCGGCGGCGCGAGGCCAGCATCAACGATGTCGCGATCAAGCAAAGCGATCGCCGCTTTCACTGGCCGGCGCCGGGCCCGCGGCCGGCGGATGTCCCGGGACTCAGCGAAAGTCCGTTCTGACGCTGCAATGAAAAAGACTGTTTCCGAACGTGCAGATATCCTGCCGGTTCTCGGCGAGGTATTCCGCGCGCATGGCTATGAGGGCGCGACGTTGGCGCTGATCTCCGAAGCGACCGGGCTCGGCAAGGGCAGCCTGTATCACTTCTTTCCCGGCGGCAAAGCGCAGATGGCCGGCGAGGTCCTGGCCGAGATCGATGCGTGGTTCGAGGTCAACATCTTTGCGCCGCTGCGCAGCGCCGAAGATCCGGCGCGTGCGATCGCCGCCATGCTGAAGGGCACCGAGGAGTATTTCCGCTCGGGTCGCCGCGTCTGCCTGGTCGGGGTGTTTGCGCTCGGCGCCGCGCGCGACAGCTTTGCCGCGCAGGTCAATGACTACTTCGCACGCTGGGGCGACGCGCTGGCGCTGCTGCTCGGGCGATCGGGATTGAGTAGCAGCGTGGCACGGCGGCGATCCGAAGACGCGATGCTCAGCATTCAGGGGGCGCTGGTGCTGGCACGGGCGCGGGACGATGCCAAAATCTTCAGCCGCGCGATGGCGGAGCTGAAGCTGCGGTTGCTGGCGGAATGACGTCAACACCGAGAGGTCCGACAGCAACGAAAACCTCATCCTGAGGAGGCGCTTCTTCAGCGCCGTCTCGAAGGATGAGGTCCATCGTCTGTCCTCATGGTTCGAGACGCGCGAAGACGCGCTCCTCACCATGAGGCGTCCGGCTTACGCCGCCGCTTTGTGCCGTGCCACTTCCGCCTGGTACAATTTGAACTCCTCGGCGATCGCCTTTGCCACGCTCGGGCGGGCGCGGTGGCGCTCGTAACAGGCCTTGATCGCCGGCCACTTCGCCAGATCGATCGGCGGCGTCGCCATGGTCCAGTTGATCACCGTGACCAGATAGGCGTCGGCGACGCTGAAGCGCTCCAGCAGGAAATCGCGGCCTTGCAGATGCTTCTCCAGGTAGTCCAGCCGCGATAGCCCCTTCTCCAGCGCATAGGCCTTCATCTCTGCCGGGGCCTTGCGGTCGAGCAGAGGCACGAACAGCGCCTTGTGCAATTCGGTGCCGATGAAGCACAGCCATTGCTGCAGCCGGCTGCGTTCGATGCCGGAGCCCGCGGCAATCGGGCTGTCGGGGAAGCGATCGGCGACATATTGCAGGATCGCGGCATTTTCGGTGAGCACCGTGCCATCGTCGGTGCGCAAGGTCGGCACCAGTCCGAGCGAATTGACGGCGCGGAAATCCGAATCGTCGTTCAAGACGCGCTTGGTCTTCGGATCGACCTCGAAGAAGGTCGCGGCGCCGCCGGCTTCATCGAGCGCAATGCGGGTGGCCATCGAGCAGGCCAGCGGCGAGAAATAAAGATCCATGGATGCCTCCTGGGTGTGCGACGCGTTGCATTCGCGCCGCGGGTTGATTTTCATACCGTCTCGCATAATATAAATCCCGTCAAGGGATTTATTGCGAGATGGTACAAAATAAGAAGCGGCCCGCGGCGAAAGCCGGTGCCCCGGCTGAACCAAAACGTCGCGGCCGGCCCCGTGCCTATGAGCCGGAGGTCGCACTGGGCCAGGCGCTGGCGCTGTTTCGCCGCGATGGTTTTGCCGCGACGTCGCTCGATGATCTCAGCGCCGCCACCGGGATGAACCGCCCGAGCCTGTACGGCGCGTTTGGCGACAAGCGCGAGCTCTACATCAAGGCCTACCAGCGCTACCGCGAAGACTACGGCGCGACGGTGGTCGAGATCTTCAAGGCCGACTTGCCGATCCGAGAACGGCTGCGGCAATTCTACGATGCCGCGCTCGATATCTATCTGCTGGGCGGCGAGGGGCCGCGCGGCTGTTTCACCGTGATGACGGTGGCGTCGGATGCGATTGTCGATCCCGAGATTCGCGCCATGGTGCTCGAAGGATTTCAGGATCTCGACAAGGCGTTTGCATGGTGTTTCCGGACCGCGGTGGAGAAAGGCGAGTTGCCGAAGTCGGTCGATATTGCGGTTCTCGCGCAAATGGCGTCCGCAACGCTGTACTCCCTCGCCATCCGCGCCCGTGCCGGCATCCCGCGCAAGCAGCTGGAGGCGATCGTGAAGGGCGCCGTGGAGCTGCTGTGCGGCTCGAAAGCTGGCTAGCCGCCGCCACACGCACAATGCGCGCCCCTGCTGGGGAGGGGAAACCGCGCGTCTCTGGCTCGGGCCTCCCCTAAAAATTTCGGCTATCCTGTCGGGATCGCTGACGCCCGTTCGTCTTGCAACCAGAGGAGACCCCTTCGCATGCTCTACGCCATTCTCTGCTACCACGACGAAGCCGTCGTCGGCGCCTGGTCCAAGGACGAGGACGATGCCGTGCTGTCGAAGCTCGCCGTGGTCCACGGCAAGCTCGCCGCCCAGGGCAGGCTCGGGCCCGTCGCCCGGCTGCTGCCGACCACGGCGGCCACGACGCTGCGCAAGGACGATCCGCCGGTGGTGCTCGACGGGCCCTTTGCTGAAACGAAGGAACAATTGCTCGGCTTCTATGTGGTCGAAGCTGCCGCGCTCGATGACGCGCTGGAGATTGCGCGGGATCTCGGCCGCGCCAACCCCGGCGGCGCCTATGAAATCCGCCCGATCGGCCTCTTCCATGGCGGGATGACCACGCCATGACCGATCTCGCCTGGATCGAAGCGGCGCTGATCTCGGCGCGCCCCCAGGCGCTCGGCGCGCTGTTGCGTTACTTCCGCAATCTCGACACCGCCGAGGAGGCGTTCCAGAACGCCTGCCTGCGCGCGCTGAAGACCTGGCCGCAGAACGGCCCGCCGCGCGATGCCGCGGCGTGGCTGATCATGGTCGGCCGCAACGTCGCCATCGACGATCTCCGAAAGACCAGCAAGCACGACGCGCTGCCGGACGACGCCGCCATTTCCGATCTCGACGACGCCGAGAGCGAACTGGCCGAGCGGCTCGACGGCTCGCATTACCGAGACGACATCCTGCGGCTGTTGTTCATCTGCTGCCATCCGCAATTGCCGGCGACGCAGCAGATCGCGCTGGCGCTGCGCATTGTCTCCGGCCTCAGCGTCAAGCAGATCGCGCGCGCGTTCCTGGTCAGCGATGCCGCCATGGAGCAGCGCATTACCCGTGCGAAAGCGGCGATCGCGAAAGCCGAGGTGCCGTTCGAGACCCCGGGTGCGCCGGAACGCAGCGAGCGGCTCGCCGCCGTCGCGGCGATGCTCTATCTGATCTTCAACGAGGGTTATTCCGCCGGTGGCGACAGCATCGAGCTGCGCGCGCCGTTGTGCGAGGAGGCGATCCGTCTCGCGCGGTTGCTCTTGAAGCTGTTTCCATCAGAGCCGGAGATCATGGGCCTCACGGCGCTGTTGTTGCTGCAGCATGCGCGCAGCGCCGCGCGCTTCGATGCCGATGCCGCTCTGGTGCTGCTCGACGATCAGGACCGCAGCCTGTGGAACGACAAGATGATCGCCGAGGGGCTGGCGCTGATCGACAAGGCGATGCGGCATCGTCGCACCGGGCCGTACCAGATCCAGGCGGCGATCGCCGCGCTGCATGCCCGCGCCGCCAGGCCCGAGGATACCGACTGGGCGCAGATCGAACTGCTGTATGGCTCGCTGGAAATCCTGCAGCCTTCTCCCGTCGTCACGCTGAACCGCTCCGTCGCCGTTTCAAAAGTGCGCGGCCCGGAAGCCGCGCTGGAAATGATCGCGCCGCTGG
>JAQGKA010000661.1 GCA_028290355.1 Tardiphaga sp.
TTCGCGTCTATCGCTGGAATCCCGATGACGGCAAGAATCCGGGCGTCGACACCTATCACATCGACACTAAGGACTGCGGTCCGATGGTGCTCGACGGCCTGATCTGGATCAAGAACAACATCGATCCGACCCTGACTTTCCGCCGCTCCTGCCGCGAAGGCGTCTGCGGCTCCTGCGCCATGAACATCGACGGCCAGAACACGCTGGCCTGCACCATGGCGATGGACGACGTGAAGGACGGCGCCGTGAAGGTCAACCCGCTGCCGCATCAGCCGGTGGTGAAGGATCTCGTCCCCGACCTGACCAACTTCTACGCGCAGTATGCGTCGATAGAGCCGTGGCTGAAGACCACCACGCCGACGCCGCAGAAGGAATGGAAGCAGAGCCACGAAGACCGGTCGAAGCTCGACGGGCTCTACGAATGCATCCTGTGCGCCTGCTGCTCGACCTCGTGCCCGAGCTACTGGTGGAACAGCGATCGCTTCCTGGGTCCCGCCGCATTGCTGCAGGCGACCCGCTGGGTCAAGGACAGCCGCGACGAAGCCACCGGCGAGCGCCTCGACAATCTCGAGGATCCGTTCCGGCTGTATCGCTGCCACACCATCATGAACTGCGCCAAGGCCTGCCCGAAGGGACTCAATCCCTCTGAAGCGATCGCCGAACTCAAGATGAAGATGGTCGAACGCCAGGTTTGATGGGCACGGCCCGGTCGCACGCTCGGTGAGCCGTGGCCGGGTCGTCCCACGTCTGAAAAGCGAACATGATGAAAGCCGTCCTCGAACTCGGTCTCGACACGTTCGGGGACGTCACATCCGGCGCCGACGGCAAGTCGCTGACTCATGCGCAGGTACTACGTAACGTCGTCGATGAGGCCGTTCTCGCCGACCAGCTGGGCATCGACTTCATCGGCATCGGCGAGCATCACCGCGCCGACTTCGCGGTCTCGGCGCCCGAAGTGGTGCTGGCGGCGATCGCGGCCCGCACCAAACGCATCCGCCTCGGCTCCGCGGTCACCGTGCTCAGCTCGGACGATCCGATTCGGGTGTTCCAGCGATTTTCGACCCTCGATGCGCTTTCCAATGGCCGCGCCGAAGTCATTCTCGGGCGCGGCTCCTTCACCGAATCCTTCCCGCTGTTCGGCTACGCGCTGAACGACTACGAGACGTTGTTCGAGCAGAAGCTCGACCTCTTCGCGGCGTTGATCAGCGAAAAGTCCGTCACCTGGCAGGGCAGCATTCGCCCGCCGCTGACCAACCAGGAGGTCTTTCCGCCCATCGAGACGGGATCGTTGAAGACCTGGATAGGCGTCGGCGGCAGCCCGGAATCCGTGGTGCGCGCGGCGCGCTACAATCTGCCTTTGATGCTGGCGATCATCGGCGGCGATCCGACACGCTTCGCGCCCTATGTGGATCTCTCGCAACGGGCCTATGCGCAGCTAGGGAAGCCTGTGCAGCCCATCGGCGTGCATTCGCCCGGTTACGTCGCGGTCACCGACGAGCAGGCCCGCGAAGAGCTTTGGCCGGACTACAAGCGGATGCGCGACCGGATCGGCGCCGAACGCGGCTGGCCGCCGATGGAACGCAAAGAATTCGACCAGGAAGCGGAGCATGGCTCGCTCTATGTCGGCTCGGTGGACACCGTCGCCCGAAAAATCGCCGCGACGGCGAAGGCCTTGGGTATCGCGCGCTTCGACATGAAGTACAGCGCAGGCGCCGTCCCGCACGAAAAGCTGATGCAGTGCATCGAGCTCTACGGCACCAGAGTGATTCCGATGGTGCGCGAACTGCTGGCCTAGTCGGCGCGCTCAGCTGCCTTTGATGAAAGCCTCGAAGCGTTCGGCGTAGTCCGGATGCCAGCGCGACAGCGCCGGGCGGTTCTCGATGATATCGCCGGCGGCCCAGGCGATGCGTCGCTCGTCGAGCTGTCGCGGCACGTCGTTATCGGGGCAGAGAATGTAGAAATCGCCGGCCTCGATCTTTTCGATGGCGAAGTCGACGGTCTGCTCGGGTGTCCAGGCGGCGGCGGGCTTCTCGGACCGGCCCCTTGCCGTCAGCCCGGTGAACACGAAGCCCGGAATCAGAAGATGCGCCGAGAGCCGGCTGCCGACGGTGTTTCGTAAGTCGTGCTGCAACGCCTCGGTGAAGGCCTTCACCCCGGCTTTCGAGACATTGTAGGCCGGTGATCCCGGTGGCGTGGTGATGCCCTGCTTCGAGCCTGTGTTGATGACGAGACCGGGCCGGCCGCGTTCGATCATGCCGGGCACGAAAACCTGGCTGCCGTGGATCACGCCCTACAGGTTGACGCCCATGACGAGCTCCCAATTGGCTGGCGGCCCGAACATTTCCGTGTCGGGCTGCACGCCGGCATTGTTCATCAGCACATCCGTACCGCCGAACCGGTCGCGCACCGCAGCCTCCAGACGCACGACGTCATCGCGCCGGGAGACATCGGTGACCATGGTCATGACGCTGTCGGCGCCGTCCGCCGCCACCGACGCCAGTTTGGCGGCTGCATCGGCAAGGCCCGCCGCGTTCGTGTCGGCGATGCAGACGCGTAGCCCAGAACGGGCGAAACGCGTTGCCGCGGCGAGGCCGATGCCTGATGTGCCACCGGTGATGACGGCGACCGCGCTGGAAGATAGTGCTGGATGTGACATGGCTTTTCCTTTTTGAGGCGCTTCCGAAACGCCTAGTGATTCACAGGCGCGGGCAATTCCGAAAACCGCTTACGGTAGTCCGCCGGCGTGACGCCGACGTGGCGGACAAAGGCCCGCCGAAATGTATTGGCGTCCGTGAAGCCGCTGCGGGCCGCCACCCGCTTCGGTGCCTCGTCGCCATTTTCGAGCAAGCCGCGCGCGGCCGCGACACGCGCTTCTTCCACCCACGCCGCCGGGGTCATTCCGACCTCCGCACGAAACAGCCGTGCGAAATGCCGCGGGCTGAGATCCATCCGCTTCGCCAGCGCGGCGACGCTGTGATCGGCGGACGGATTGGCGGCGATCCAGCGCTGGATTTCCTGTAGTGCGGAGCGGCCCGCCGGCGCGGCGTGACCGCTGCGACTGAACTGCATCTGGCCGCCGGGGCGCTTGAAGAACATCACGAGCTGGGCGGCAACCTTCAGCGCCACGTCGCGGCCGAGGTCCTCCTCCACCAGCGCCAGTGCGAGGTCCATTCCGGCGGTGACGCCTGCTGCGGTCCGGACCCGGCCGTCGCGCACATGGATAGCATCGCTTTCCACGCGAACGCTCGGGTAAGTTTCGGCCAGTTGCTCCGCCACCGCCCAGTGCGTCGTCACCCGCTTGCCGTCCAGCAGCCCCGTCTCGGCCAGCAGCAGCGCGCCGCTGCAGACGGAGCCATATCGCCGGGTGCCGCGACACGCCCGCCGCAGCCAGTCGATCAGCGCCTTGTCGAATGCCGTCGATCCCGCCTTGGGCGTGCCCGCCACCAGCAGGGTGTCGAAGCGGCCGTCGATGGCGTCGCCGACCACCAGATCAGTCACGATCTTCACACCGGATGAGGAGCGGATGTGCCCGCGCGCGCTGCCGACGACGACGAGGCTGTAGAATTCTCTGCCCGACTGGCTGTTGGCTTCCGCGAACACATCCATGGGGCCGGACACGTCGAGCAGTTGTGCGCCGGGCATCGCCAGGATCGCGACCATCTTCTTTGCCAATATCGCCTCCATGTCCGCTTCAGCGGCGTTTTGGCAGAATTCGACGCTATAGGTCAATTGCAGCCAGAGCGGCCGAGGCTCACCTTCGCGTTATCCGAAGCAAAGGAGTCAGCCATGCCATCAACCATCGCAGGAATCATCGTTCCTGACAGCAAGCTCGCCCGTGAAGTGACGGAACTGGTGAGGGACACCGAGTCGCCCCTGCTTTTCCACCATTCCAGCCGCGTCTACTATTTCGCCGCGCTGGCGGGAAAGCACCGGGGCCTCAGCTTCGACGCCGAGCTGCTCTACAGCGGTGCCATGTTCCACGACATGGGCCTCACCCATCAGCACAGCAGCGCTCATGAGCGCTTTGAAGTCGACGGCGCCAACGCCGCCCGCGATTTCCTGAAGGCGCGCGGAATCGCACAGGCCGATGTCGATACGGTGTGGACGTCGATCGCCTTGCACACGACGCCCGGTATCCCGCAACACATGCACCCCATTGTCGCGCTGGTCACCGCCGGCGTCGAGATGGACGTCCTCGGGCTCACCTATCCCGAATACAGTGACGTCGAACGCGAGGCGGTCGTCCACGCGCATCCGCGCACGGAGCATTTCAAGGAAGACATCATCCAGGCCTTCTACGATGGTATCAAGCACAAGCCGGATACCACGTTCGGCAACGTCAAGGCGGATGTGATCCGGGACAAGGAGCCGAACTTCAAGCCGGGGAACTTCTGCAGCGCTATCCGGCATTCGCACTGGCCGGCCTGAATTGAATTCACCGGGACAGCGTCGCGTTCTGATGAATGCCTGATCGGGCAGCCCGGATGGCCACCCGATCAGGATAATGACGTTGTCTCCAACGCGCGAAGTCTGATCTGTCGGTCAGACCTTCGACGCCTTGACGATCAGCGCCGTGATCTCCTTCGGGTGCGAGATCATCGAGACGTGGCTCGACGGCAGCTCGATGGTGGTGGCCTTCATGCGGTCGGCGAGAAAGCGCTCCAGCTCCGGTGACGTGGTCTCGTCCTTGGCGGACACCACGTAGAATGACGGCTTCGACCGCCACGCTGCGACGGTGGTCTTTCCCGCAAACAGCGTCTCTGAAACTGGCTGCTGCGTCGCGTAGAGCACACGCGCGCGCTTGCGGTCCACGTCGCCGGCGAAATGTTTGACGAAGGCATCTTCCGAGAGCCACAGATAGCCGTCGGCCTTCAGAATGCCGGCGCGAACCGGCGCGGTGGGATACTTGGCAGCCAGTGCGTTGAAGTCCTCGCCCGCGTCGGGCGCGCGTGCCGCGAGATACACAAGCGCAGTCACCTTGGGATCGATGCCGGCCTCGGTGATGACCATGCCGGCGTAGGAATGACCGACGAGCACCGTCGGGCCATCCTGCAGCGCCAGCGCGCGCCTGGTTGTAGCGACATCGTCGGCCAGCGAGGTCAGTGGGTTTTGCACCGATGTCACATTGAAGCCCTCTGCCTGCAGCAGTGGGATGACGTCGGTCCAGCACGAGCCATCGGCCCAGGCGCCGTGCACCAGCACGATGTTCTTCGCGGCAGCCTTCTGCGCCGCGGCCTCGGTGATTCCAAAAGCCGCCAAAGCGGCGGCGCCAGCGGCCACGCCGAGCAGGCTGCGGCGGTTCAGTCCGCGCGGTGTCTCGCTGGACGGGGTGGTTTGGGGGTCAAGGATTGATTGCGTCACGTTGATGCTCCGATTGTTCCGATGTCGCGTGAATGCCAGAAGCGAGGGCCGGGCATGTCGACCCGTTCCTTTGCAAAAGCTCACATCAACCCCATTCGAATCCGACACCGACATTGCAACAGCGGTCACGCGCTCGTGATAAATAATCTGATGGTGGCAGGCCGGCTCGACCGGCTTGGCCTCAATGCCGATGAACCGGAGGCCTGGTGCAGGAAGCCGGTTCCACAGGCCCGCGGAACTTTGTCCCTGCTGCCGATTCGGCTAAGCTTGCCGCGGGAGCAACGCAGTGGCCGTGAAGACCGAGCAACATAATTCGCTGAGGCTCCTGCAATGGATGATGGCCGCCTCGCTGGCGCTGCCCATGGTGCTGTTCGTATTTGCTGCCTCGGTGTCATGGATCTCGACGCGGGAGGTCGCCGACCGCGAGATCGAACGCACCCTCGACGTCGCCCACGAACATGCGCTGAAAGTGTTCGAGACCATCGACCGCAGCCTGTCGGAGATCAACGAGATCGTCCGCGACAAGTCCGACATCGAGATCAAGGCGCAGGAGCAGCCGTTGCATGGCAGGCTGAAGCACCTCGCCGCGGCGCTGCCGCAGATGAAGTCGGCCTGGATCTTCGATGCGCAGGGCCACGCGCTGGTCAACAGTCTGGTCCTGCCGGCGCCAACCATCGATTTCTCCGACCGCGATTATTTCAAAGCTCATGTCGCGAAGGATGTCGGAATCTTCATCGGCAAGTCGTTGCTGCCGCGGCCGCCGTATCAGGGCGCGCCATTCTTCGGCGTCAGCCGCCGCCGCGAGACCGCCGATGGCAGTTTCATCGGTGTGATCCAGGCTTCGGTGTTCCCGGAATATTTTGCAGATTTCTACGCCCGGATCGGCCGCGATCCCGGCAGCTTCTTTGCGCTGGGCCTGGTCGATGGATCGATCCTCGCACGTCATCCCACGCTACCAAGCGCCGCGCGCATCGACCCCAAGGGACCCATCGGCCAGAAGATCGTCGGCCATCCCAACTCCGGCCTGATCACGGTGATGTCGCCCGCCGACGGCATCGAGCGTCGGCTCGGCTATCAGCGGCTCGCCGGCTATCCGGTCTATGTCGCCGCTGGGCTGGAGACGTCCGCGATCCGTGCGCGCTGGTTTGGCAATATCGGCGCCTATCTGATCTTCGGCGTTCCGGCGACCGCATTGCTGTTCCTGATCCTCGGGCTGGCCTTGCGCCGCACCCGCAGACTGTATTTCGAAGCGGCGAAGCGGCTGGAGGCCGAAGAGGCGCTGAAGCACGGACAGCGGCTGGAAGCGCTGGGTCAGCTAACGGGAGGCGTCGCGCATGATTTCAACAATCTGCTCACCGTGATCCGCTCTTCGGTCGATCTGCTGCAGCGGCCCGACCTCGCCCCGGAGCGACAGGCGCGTTACGTCACGGCGATTTCCGACACGGTGAATCGCGCGGCGAAGCTGACCGCGCAACTGCTGGCCTTTGCGCGACGGCAGACGTTGAAGCCGGAAGTATTCGACGTCGGCCACTGCGTGCGCTCGGTCAGCGACATCGTCAGCACGCTGACGGGTTCGCCGATCGAGATCGTCATCCATGTGCCCGCCGATCCCTTGTTCGTTGACGCCGATGCCGGGCAGTTCGAGACTGCGCTGATCAACATCGCCGTCAATGCCCGCGATGCCATGCA
>JAQGKA010000681.1 GCA_028290355.1 Tardiphaga sp.
GGCGAAGCCGCCGCCGACGCCATCGAACCGCTGGAAGACATTCAGACCACAGCCGAATACCGATGCGATCTGGTGCGCGCCGTAACGCGTCGCGCGCTGGAGCGTTCGGTGCAATGACAGCCCACACCAAGGGCTCCGGCACGACATGGGTCGGGCGTTCGATCCGCAGGGTTGAAGACCCTGCCCTGGTCACGGGCCAGGGCCGTTTCACCGCGGATCTGCCGGCGGTGCATTGGGTGCGCTTCGTCCGCAGCAGCGTCGCGGCGGGAACGATCCAGCGCATCAACGCGCCCGACGGCGCAGGCATCGTCACATCAGCCGATCTCAAGGCGCTGAAGCCGATCCGGCCGATGCTGAGCAAGTTCAATTATGTTGCGGTCGGCCAGCCAATCCTTGCGGACGGCGTGGTGCGCTTCACCGGCGAAGCCATTGCCGCCGTCTATGCGCCGGGCAAGGATCAGGCGGAAGACCTCGCCGATCAGGTCGAAGTCGAAATATCAGAGACCACGGCGCTGATCGATTCCATGGATGCGCTTGCCGACGGCGCGCCGCTGGTGCACGGCGAAGCCAAGGGTAACGTGATCGTCGAAGGCCGCATCAAAACGCCCGGCTTCGACGACGTCTGGACAACCGCCCACAAGGTGTTGCGCGTCGATGGTCGCTCGCGCCGGCAGAATGCGACGCCGATGGAAGCCCGCGCCGGCCACGCCGTCTACGACGCTTCCACCGGCCGGGTGACGCTGACCTGCACCACACAGATGCCGCATCTGACGCGCACCGCGGTCTGCGACATCATCGGCATGCCGGAATCGGACCTGCGTGTCATCGCGCCGGATGTCGGCGGCGGCTTCGGGCAAAAGATGTCACTGGCGCCGGAATATGTGCTGCTGGTCTGGCTGGCGCGAAAACTGCGCAGCTCGGTGGCCTGGACCGAGGACCGCCGCGAAAACCTGATCGCCAGTTTTCACAGCCGCGACCAGCATGTCGAACTCGAAGGCGCCTTCGACGCCAACGGCAAGCTGCTCGCGTTGTCCGCCGATATTGTCGCCAATGTCGGTGCCTATTCCTGTTTTCCCACCACCTGCGGTGTCGAGCCGCTGATGGCGCTGGCGGAGCTGCCCGGCCCTTACGACGTCCGCGCCTATCATTGCCTGTCGCGCGGCGTGCTGACCCACACCTGCCCGATGGCGCCGTATCGCGGCGTGTCGCGGCCGGTGATCACCTTCGTGCTCGAGCGGCTGATGGACAAGGCCGCCGCGGCGTTCGGCCTCGAGCCCACCGAAATCCGCCGCCGCAACCTGATCGACAAGTTTCCTTACACGTCCGCGACCGGCCTGGTGTTTGACGACGGCAGCTACAAGGAGACGATGGAGATGGCAGTATCAGCCATCGACCTCCCCGCCTTCCGCAAGCGGCAGCAGACGGCGCGCGACAAAGGCCGCTATCTCGGCATCGGCTTTGCGACCTTCTCGGAGCGCACCGGCTATGGCAGCCCGGCCTTCGCCGCGCGCGGCATGGCGATCTCGCCGGGGTTTGAAACGGTGCATCTCACCATCGATCCCTCCGGCTTCGTCGAAGCGCGTATCGGCGCCTCGCCGCACGGCCAGGGGCTGCGGACATCGCTGGCGCAGATCATCGCCGACGAGATCGGCATCGATCCTGAGTTCATCAAGGTCGTGCATGGCGACACCGACCGCTCGCCCTATGGTTGGGGCACCTTTGCGAGCCGCTCGCTGGTGCTGTCCGGCGGCGCCAGCCTGCTGGCCGCGCAGAAGATCCGCGCCAAGCTGATCAAGATGGCGAGCCACATGCTGGAGGCCGCACCGGAAGACATCACGCTGAAATCCGGCGCAGCGCATGTGATCGGAACCGACCGCTCGATCACCATCGCCACCATCGCGCGCGCGGCCTATCACCAGGTCCACATCTTCAAAGGCGAGATCGAGCCCGGCATGACCGAAACCGGCAGCTACGATCCCTCCGGCACCTTCTCCAATGCCTGTCACGTCGCCATCGTCGAAGTCGATATCGACACCGGTCGCGTCGAGGTGGAAAAATTTCTGGTCGCCGAAGATGCCGGGCTGATCATCAATCCGATGATCGCCGACGGCCAGGTCCATGGCGGCGTCGCACAGGGCATCGGCAACGCGCTGCTGGAAGAGATCATCTATGACGAGACCGGCAATATCCTGAGCAGCACGTTGGCTGATTTCCTGCCGCCGACGGCGCGGGAAATTCCCGAGATCGAATTGCATCACATCGAAACCCTGACCGGCAATTCCATCACCAAGGCCAAGGGCCTCGGCGAAGGCGGCGCGATCGGGGCACCGGCGGCGGTGATCTCGGCGATCAACGACGCGCTATCCTCCTTCGGGGTCTCCATCGACGAAATGCCGGCAACGCCGCAGCGAATTCGGGCGGCCTTGCGCAGCAGCGGAAAACTGACATGACGGACAAAACCGACATCACCTTGAATATCAACGGCCGCGACCACGCCATTTCCGTCGAGTCGCGGCGCACGCTGGCGGATGCGATCCGCGAGGAATGCGGCCAGACCGGCACCCACATCGGGTGCGAGCACGGTGTCTGCGGCGCCTGCACCGTACTGGTGAACGGCGAGCCGGTACGCTCCTGCCTTATGTTCGCGCAGCAGGCGGCGGGCAAGCCGATCCGCACCGTGGAAGGCCTTGCCAACGGCGACGAGATGCATCCGATGCAGCGCGCCTTCATGGAGAACCACGGCCTGCAATGCGGCTTCTGCACGCCGGGCTTCCTGATGCTCGCGGTCGGCGTGCTTGAGAAGGAGCCGGATATCACCGACGAAGACCTGGTCGACGTGCTGTCGTCGAACCTTTGCCGCTGCACCGGCTATCAGAACATCATCAAGGCGGTCCGCGCCGCCGCCATCGAGATGCGTCAGTCGTGAGCGTCGCGCGGCCAAAACTCGTTGGCCAGTCCATCGTCCGCAAGGAGGACGGCCCGCTGCTGCGCGGCCAGGGGCGGTTCGCTGCCGACGTGAATTTTCCGAACCAGCTGCATATGCGCGTGGTGCGCTCGACCTATGCCCACGGCAACATTGTGTCCGTCGATCTGGCGCCGGCGCTGGCGATCCCCGGCGTGCATGCAGCCTGGGCCTTTGCCGATGTCGCCGATATCCCGCCGATTGATTTTCGCCTGACCAAGCTTGAACAGCTTGCTGCCTATCGCCAGACCATCCTTGCGAAGGATCGCGTGCGTTATGTCGGCGATCCCGTCGCCGTGGTGTTCGCCGACGATCCCTATCTGGCCGAAGACGCCGCCGAGCATGTGGTCGTCGAGATAGAAGAACTGCCGGTCATCCTGCACGCAGACGGCGAGACCGGCGAATTTCGCGATGGCCTCTCCACCGAGCCGGCGATCATCCGCAAGGGCTATGGCGACGTCGATGCCGCCTTCGCGAACGCGCATGCCACGGTCAGCCTGTCGCTGTCGATCGGCCGCCACTCCGGCGTTCCCATGGAAACGCGCGGCGCGGTCGGTCGATACATCGCCGACACCGACATGCTGGAAATGTACGGCGCCGCAAAGGTGCCGCACTGGAATCGCGACCAGATCGCAAAGATGCTTGGCCGGCCGCCTGCGAGCGTCAACCTGTTCGAAGGCCATGTCGGTGGCGGCTTTGGCGTCCGCGGCGAACTCTATCCCGAAGACGTCCTGGTATGCCTGGCGGCGATGCGGCTGGGGCGTCCGGTGAAATGGATCGAGGACCGTCGCGAACACTTCATTGCGACCAATCATTCGCGCCAGCAGACCCACCACATCCGCGCTGCCATCGATCGCGATGGCTGCATCCTCGCCATCGACGATGAGTTCTTCCACGACCAAGGCGGCTACATGCGGACCCACGCCGCGACGGTGCCAGATCTCGCCGCGGCGATGCTGCCGGGGCCCTATCGCGTCCCGGTCTACCGTGCCGTTGGGCACATCCGCCTCACCAACAAGACGCCAGGCGGTACGTACCGCGCGCCGGGCCGCTATGAGAGCACCTTTGTCCGCGAGCGGCTGCTCGATGCCATCGCAGCGGAAACCGGCGTCGATGGCGTCGAGATCAGGCGCCGAAACCTGATCGACAAGAGCGAGATGCCGGTGACCCGCGCCCTTGAGACGCTCGGCACCGATATCGTGCTGGATTCCGGCGATTACGTGCGGCTGCTCGACAAGGCACTGGACGGCGTGAGCTGGACCGCATTGCAGGCGCAGCTGAAACAGCGGCGGCAGGCCGGCGAGTTGGTTGGCGCCGGTGTTGCGATGTTTGTCGAGAAGAGCGGGCTTGGCCCGTTCGACGATGTCCGCATCACCATCAACACCAAAGGTCTCGTTGAAGTCGTCACCGGCGCGGCCTCCGTCGGCCAGGGCGTCGAGACGGTGATCGCGCAGATCTGCGCTGATACGCTCGGCGTCGGCTACGACAGCATCAACGTCATCCACGGCCAGACCGACCGGATCGGCCGCGGCCTCGGCGCCTTCGCTTCCCGCGTCACGGTGATGACCGGCGAAGCCACAAGGCTCGCCGCGGCCAAACTACGTGACAAGGTGCTGGCAACTGCCGCCGGACTCATGCAGTTGCCTGCCGATAGTCTCGACATCGTCAATGGCGAGATCGTTCGCAGCGACAGCAGCGCGGGCCCGTCGATGGGCCTTGCCGAGATCGCCACGGCGCTGGCGCCTGGGGCCAAGTTTCTCGGCGAACGCGAGCCCAGCCTCTTTGCCGAAGCTTCATTCGAATCCCGTCACATGACCTATCCCTATGGCGCTCACGTTGCGGTGGTCCGCCTCGCGCGCGACACCGGTGCCATCGACATCGAGCGCTATCTGGTCGCTTATGACGTCGGCAAGGCCGTCAATCCGATGCTGGTCGAAGGCCAGATCGTCGGCGGCGTCGCGCAGGGCATCGGCGGCGCGCTGTACGAAGAGTTCACCTATGACGATCGCGGCGAGCCGCTGTCGGTGACCTTTGCCGACTACCTGATGCCGACCGCGCGTGAAGTGCCGCATGTGGATGTGATCATTTCCGAGGACGCGCCGAGCCCGCTCAATCCGATGGGCCTGAAGGGCGCCGGCGAAGGCGGCACCAACGCCGTCGGCGCAGCGATCGCAGCGGCGATCGACGACGCGCTCGGTCAGCCCGGCGCGATCACGCAACTGCCGGTGTCACCGCAGATGATCAAGGCGATTTTGAAGAACAATCTTTAGGTGAGCCAAACACCGACGTCATCGCCCGGCTTGACCGGGCGACCCAGTACACGCAGATGCAAATGATCAACACATCAGTCGGTGTCTACTGGGTCACCCGCTTTCGCGGGTGATGACAACTGAGTGTGGGCGCCTCTGCCCACCCTACATTTCAACTCAAGTAATCTTCTTCAACAACCGCGTCAGCGTGCGCTGTTCTTCGGCCGTCAACGGCCGCAGCGTCTTGGTGCTGATTTCGGCGGCGACGCGGATCGCAGCATCCATCACCCGCGTCCCCTTGTCGGTGAGCGACACCGCGCGGCGGCGACGGTCGGTAGGATCGCTGCCGGTGATGATGAACCCACGCAGGCCAAGGCGATCGACCACGCCCTTGATGGTGGCGGCGTCGAGATAGACCAGACGGCCAAGGTGGTTTTGCGAGCTGGGTCCCACCTCCTGCAGCTTGGCCATCACGGCGAACTGCGTCTGGGTCAGGTCCTCAAGCATGTTGGCCATGAAGATCGAGGTGTGCCGCTGCATCGCGACGCGCATCAGAAACCCGACCTGGGAGTCAACGATGTAATCTGAGGCCGGCGGCTCGGCGCCGGCCAGGACCTTCAGCTTACCGGGTTTCAGCATGGACTCGCCCTCGATGGTCTCTTGCTATTTATGGACGATCTTCGGTTGCAACAACAGCCGAAGATCGTTCGTCACACGGTGAGATAGGCCCGCTGAATATCAATATTCTCCGCCAATTCCGCCATGCTGCCATTCCATTGGATCTGGCCTTTTTCGAGGACATATGCCCGGTCTGATACCAGCTCGGCAAAATGAACGTTCTGCTCCGACAGCAGGATCGAAACGCCAGCCTTCTTGAGCTCAAGAATGGTGTTGGCCATCAGTTCGACGATCAGCGGCGCGACGCCTTCGGACGGTTCGTCCAGCAGGATCAGTAGCGGGTTCCCCATCAGCGTCCGCGCCACGGTGAGCATCTGCTGTTCGCCGCCGCTCATCCGGCCGCCGGGCCGGTTCGGCATTTCGCCGAGATTGGGAAACAGCGACAGTAGCTTTGCTTCGGTCCAGACCGGCGCTGGCACGCCATCGCTGAATTTGCGCGGCGGCTGGCGGCCGATATCCAGATTTTCCAGCACGGTGAGATCCGAGAAAATGCGGCGGTCTTCCGGCGTGAAGCCGAGGCCCAGCCGCGCGATCTCATAGGGCTGCAAGCCGGAGATGTCACTGCCGTTGAAGTGGATGCTGCCGCTGGATTGCGCCATCAGGCCCATGATGGCCTTCATGGTGGTGGTCTTGCCGGCGCCGTTGCGGCCCATCAAGGCCACCACTTCGCCGCGCCCGACTTCCAGGCTGAGTCCGTAGAGAATTTGCGCGGCGCCGTAGGACGCGCCGAGATTTTCGACCGACAGCATCGGCGCGCTCATGTCTCCGCCTCCGATTTGGCAAAGGTCTTGCCCGTGCCGAAATAGACTTCCCGCACCTGCGGATTGTCGCGGATCGACTTGGCATCGCCGTCGGCGATCAGCCTGCCCCGCGCCAGCACGATGATGCGGTCGGCGAAGGCGAACACCACGTCCATCGAATGTTCGGTGAACAGCACCGAGATGCCGCGCTCGATCACCAGCCGCTTCACCAGCGCGATCAGATCGTTGCGTTCCTTCGGCGCCATGCCCGCGGTCGGCTCGTCCATCAGCAGCAGGCGCGGATCATTGGCCAGCGCGATCGCCAGCTCGACGCGCTTGACGTCGCCATAGGCCAGCTCGCGGCTGGGGCGATCGGCAGCGTCGGCCATGCCGACCTGCGCCAGCAGCTCGAGCGCGCGGTCGCGATGCAGCGAGGCGGCCGGCTTCCACAGCCGGTAGATCTGGTGGGCGTGCGAGATCAGCGCCATCTGCACGTTCTCGATCACGGTCATCGAGTTGAAGGTGGCGGCGACCTGGAAGGTACGGCCGATGCCGAGCCGCCAGATCTCGCGCGGCTTCCTGCCGATCAAGCTGGTGCCCTCGAACATTATCTCGCCGGAATCGGGCGCGAGCTGGCCGTTGATGATGTTGAA
>JAQGKA010000682.1 GCA_028290355.1 Tardiphaga sp.
CGGCGACCGGGCGCGTCACCAGATAGATGCCCAGCGCCACCGGAATGATGCCGAGAATATCGGCCAGCGCGACGTGCTCGCCAAGCAGCAGCCAGCCGAACAGCACGCCGAGCGGCGGCATCAGGAAGTGCCAGGCGCTGGCACGAGTCGCACCCATCACCCGCAGCAGATGCTGCCAGAGCAGGTAGCCAACGATCGAACCGAGCACCGTGAGGTAACCGAGCGCGGCCAACAATCGGTAGCTCGGCACGATCTCGCTGACGCTCTCGAACGAGAAGGCGAAGGGGATCAGCACCAGCCCGCCGGAAATGTTCTGCACCGCATTGCCGATCAGCAGCCCGCCCTGCGGCGCCAGCCATTTGTAGAGAATGGTGCCGGCGACGATCGAGAGCAGCGCGCCGACGGTGAAGATCAAGCCCGTGGCACTGTCGCCGCTCGCGCCACTGGAGAGGCGATGCGCGACGATGAAGCCGACACCGCCGACGCCGAGCGCGAGGCCAACGATCTTCTGCCAGGTCAACCGCTCGTCGAGCAGCATGGCGGCCAGCACTGCCGTCAACACCGGGTTGGCACTGACCACCAGCGTGCCCAATCCTGCGGAGACCGTACGCAGCCCGACATAACCGAGCCCGAGATACATGGCATTGTTGGCGATGCCGATGATGACCAGCGAGACGATATCGCGCCACGACAGCGCCGCCTCGCCTTTCTGCCATGCGGCGAGACCGAGCATGACAAAACGCGCGATCAGGAACCGCACCATCAACAGCAGCAGCGGCGGACAATCCTGCAGCGCGACCTTGGCGACCGCGAAAGCGAGGCTCCACAGCACGCAGAACAGCGCCACCTGCAGGGGCAGCCAGCCGCGGCCGGTAGCGGGGGCGGACAACGGAACAACGAGCGACATGGCGCAATCTCCTTTGTTCATGATCTAGGCCCGCACCTTGATAGTGGGAAATTAAATGATAGAATGTTCACCAGTGGAAAAACGAATGGTGGCCATGTTCGACCTCGATCTGTTGCGCAGCTTCGTTTCGGTGGTGGATTCCGGCGGCTTTACCCGCGCCGGCGAGCGCGTTCACCGCACCCAGTCCACCGTCAGCCAACAGATCAAACGACTGGAAGACGATATTGGCCGTCCGCTGCTGAACCGCTCCGGCAAGCAGGTGGTGCCCACAGAATGCGGGGAGCGGCTGCTGTCCTATGCGCGGAGATTGCTGGCGCTGGCCGAGGAAGCACGGGACGTGCTCGCGCAGCCGGACCATGAGGGCGCGGTGCGCCTCGGCATCCCCGAGGATTTTGCCGCCTATCGGCTGACCAAACTGCTGGCGGGTTTTTCACGCTCGCGCCCCGGCCTGCGGCTCGACGTGCGTGCCGACCAGAGCACCAACCTGCGCCGTGAACTGGAGCGCGGTGATCTCGATCTTGCTTTGCTGAAACGAGATGCCGGCGGCAAGGATGGCATCGCGGTGTGGCCCGAGCGCATTCACTGGGTCACCAGCAAGGCGCATCCCGCACATATCAACGCCGACTCGCTACCGCTGATCTTCTTCCCGACCGGATGCCTGTACCGGACTCGCGCCATTCACGCGATCGAAGCCGCGGGCCGGAGCTGGCACATGGCCTATACGAGTTCGAGCCTCGCCGGCATCCAGGCCGCCGTCGCGGCGGGACTGGGCCTCAGCATCATGCCGGAGATCGCCGTGCAGGCCGATCATCGCATTCTGACCGCCAAGGATGGTTTTGCACCGATCGACAAGACCGAGATGGCGTTGGTCGCCGCGCCCGATGCGAGCCCGGCGACACTGCGGCTGGCAGATCGCCTTGCCGAGTTCTGCAGTGCGGTGAAGGCCAAGGCAGCCTGACGAGCCCAAGGAAACGATGATGCCGACATCCAACGCTGTCACCGTAGAGGTCCCGAACCCCGATTCGTTCGAGCCTTTTGGGTGGATACTAGGCAAGCCTGATCAGCTGCAAAACAACCCCGTCGCTTTTCGCAGCCCGGCAAGCGATTTCTGGCACGAACACTTCTTTGATCCGGGCATGGGAGGCGACACCGAGGTGTTGTGGGTCAAGTACCGCGACAACAATCCGCTCGTTTCCAAGCTCGAAGTCCACCACGTGACCCAGCAGGCCGTCGTGCCTCTGACGAACGCGATCGTTCAGGTCCTTTGTTTAAGTGATGCAAACCAGACGCCGGATCTGTCGACCCTCCGTGCGTATCGCTTGTCTCCCGGCGTCGGAATCTGCATGCGCCCCGGCGTTTGGCACGCGACGCGCGCCGACGATGCGACGTGCCTGATGTTGACCCGTCGCTCGACGACGGAGGATCTCATTGACCATCTCGTCAATGCGCGCCCGGCAAAGGAATCCACCATCCTGGAGATCCCACCCGTTCGCCTTCTCCGAGCCGACGCAGAATGATGAAGTATTGGGTGTCGCGAATCTAGGAACAGCGCGCTGCGGCGATGGTGTGCATGCGCCGATCACCGAGCACATGGGCGACGAAGCCGAGGGTCTGGAAGATTTTCGCGAAGGCTGCATCGCGGATGCTGAGGCCACCCGCGTAAGCGCCGAAGGCCGGCATCACGGCACGCGCGCCGTCACTCGCAAAACAACGCCGCTCCACCGAACGGCCGCGCCCGCAGATGCGCGCCTTCGGATGCAGATGGCCAGCGATCTCGCCTTCCGCACCGGTCGGCTCATGACGGAGCGTGATGGGACCGATGGCGACTTCATTGGCGACGGTGCCGCCGATATCCGGTGGCAGTTCCGGATCGTGATTGCCGGAGATCCAGATCCAGTCACGCCGCAATTGCAACGCGCTTAGCACCTCGCGATTGGCGGGCGACAGCCGCTCATGGGCATCGCGATCATGGAAACTGTCGCCAAGCGCAATGACCGTGCGCGGATCATGCCGCGCGATCACGGCACCGAGCCGGCCGAGCGTGGCGATGGTATCGTAAGGCGGCAGCAGCACGCCGCGCTGTGCGAAGCTGGAGCCCTTTTCGAGATGCAGATCGGACACGACCAGCAGCCGCTGCTCTTCCCAATACAACGCGCCGAACAGATCAGCCGTCAGCGTTACGCCGGCAATGCTGACAGTGCTCGTCTCGGCCATGATCGATTCGGCGTGCATCGCGATGGCTACGGTCCGGTGGCTTCCCTGACGAGTTCCGCGGCGGCTTCCGCGAGCAACTCGTCCGAAGCTTCGCCGTACACCTGTTCGCGGCCGATTTCCAGCATCACCGGCACCGCCAAAGGCGACACCCGGTCGAGTTCCTTGTGGATGATCCGCCCCTGGATTCGACTGAGCATGTCGCTGAGCCGGCGGATATCCAGCAGCCCGGTCGCGGCATCGGAACGTGCGGCGCGCAGCAGCACGTGATCGGGCTGGTGCTTTCGCAGCACGTCGTAGATCAGGTCGGTGGAAAACAGCACCTGCCGCTTGGTTTTTTCCTCGCCGGTGAAGCGTCTGTTGATCAGACCGGAAATCACCGCGCAGGTGCGGAAGGTGCGCTTCATCAACGCGGATTCCGCGAGCCAGGCTTCAAGATCGTCGCCGAGCATGTCGGGATCGAACAGCGCATCGAGGTCCAGCCGGCCGTGGCGGATCATGTGCGACATGTCGCCGAGGCCCCACACCGCCAGCGCATATTCATTGGCGACGAAGCCGAGCGGCCTGGCGCGGCCGCGTTCCAGCCGCCGGGTCAGGAGCATACCCAAAGTCTGGTGGGCGAGGCGACCTTCGAACGGATAGCAGACGAGGTAATGCTTGTCGGCGCGCGGAAAGGTTTCGACCACCAGTTCGCGGACGCCCGGCACCCGCGAGACATGGGCCTGCAGCGACAGCCACTCGCGCACCTGATCGGGCAGAGCCTTCCAGGCGCGCTCATTGTCGAGCAGCTTGCGGACCCGTTCGGCGAGATAGGTCGAGAGCGGAAACTTGCCGCCCATATAGGACGGTACCCGGGCGTCCTTGTCGTTGGCGCGCGAGACATAGACCTGATCTTCCACCAGCGATTCATAGCGCACCACCTCGCCTGCGAAGACGAAGGTGTCGCCGACCACAAGCCCCTCGATGAAGTACTCCTCGATCTGGCCGAGCATGCGACCGCCGCGCGCCAAAGCGCCGGTGACGCCGGAGCCGCCGCCGCGCGAACGCACCAGCCGCACCTTCAGCATGGTCTCCTCGACGATGGTGCCGACATTCATGCGGTACATCTGCCGCACCCGGGGATTGGTGACGCGCCAACGTCCCTGCTTGTCCTGCTTGATGCGCGCGAAGCGTTCGTAGCTTTTCAACGCATAGCCGCCGGAGGCCACGAAATCGACGGTATCGTCGAAATCGGTGCGGCTCAGTTCGGCATAAGGCGCGGCCGACAGCACTTCGGCATAAAGATCATCAACGACAAACGGTTCGCCGCAGGCGCAACCAAGGATGTGCTGCGCGAGCACGTCGAGCGCGCCGGTGCGCAGCGGCGGGGTGTCCTGCGCATTCTCGGCCACCGCATCGATGGCGACGCGACACTCCAGCACTTCGAAGCGATTGGCAGGCACCAGCACCGCGCGCGAAGCTTCGTCGATGCGGTGGTTGGCACGACCGATCCGCTGCATCAGCCGCGAGGCGCCTTTGGGCGCGCCGACATTGATGACCAGATCGACGTCGCCCCAGTCGACACCGAGATCCAGCGACGAAGTACAGACCACGCCCTGCAATTTGCCGGCCGCCATGGCGTCCTCGACCTTGCGGCGCTGCGCCACATCGAGCGAACCGTGATGCAAGGCGATGGCCAGGTTGTCATCGTTCATGCGCCACAGATCCTGGAACAGCATTTCGGCCTGGCTGCGGGTGTTGACGAACACCAAGGTGGTCTTGTTGGCTTTGATCAGATCGTAGATCTCGCCGAGCGCGTGGCGTGCCGAATGCCCGGCCCAGGGCAGCCGCTCCTTGGTGTCGAGCATCTCGACCACGGGTGCCGCGGCACCGCCGGCGACGACGATATCGGCCGCGGCGATCTCGCCGTCGCGCTGCGGCACCAGGAACCGCGCCAGCGATTCCGGCTCGGCCACGGTCGCCGACAGCCCGATCGCGCGCATATCGGGCGCCAGCCGCCACAGCCGCGCCAGGCCGAGCGATAAGAGATCGCTGCGCTTCGAGGTCACCAGCGCATGCAACTCGTCGAGTACGACGCGCTTCAGCGACGAGAACAGGAACGGCGCATCGTCGGACGACAACAGCAACGCCAGTTGCTCGGGCGTGGTCAGCAGAATGTCCGGCGGATAGCGCCGCTGCCGCGCCCGGCGCGACACCGGGGTGTCGCCGGTGCGGGTCTCGACCTTGATCGGCAGCCCCATCTCGGCAATCGGCGCCTCCAGATTGCGCGCGATATCGACGGCCAGCGCCTTCAGCGGCGAGATGTACAGCGTGTGCAGGCCGCGACTGCTGGTCACTCCGCGGCCTGTGGAGACGAGCTTGCCTTTCCTCTCATCGACCCGAGCGGATGAGTTCTGGACACCTCCCCCCTTGCGGGGGAGGTCGGCAGCCGCTGGCTGCCGGGAGGGGGGTAACACGGGCACTGCGCCTGCGGCCCCCCCTCCCCGGCCCTCCCCCGCAAAGGGGGAGGGAGCAGAAGACAGCACGCGTTGCGACGCCCCGCTCAACTCCACCAGCGTCGGCAGGAATCCGGCCAGCGTCTTGCCGGCGCCGGTGGGGGCGATCAGCAGCGCCGAGCGATTTTCGCGCGCCTTTTCGAGAAGCGCCAGCTGATGCGCGCGCGGCGACCAGCCCCGCGCGGCGAACCAGCGCGTGAAGATCTCGGGCAGCAGGTTGGGGGGAACGGCTTTTCGGGGCGGCACGTAGCAGAACTAGGTATTGATGGCGGCGAGATCGAGGTCACGGCCTGACAAAGTGCGTCGCGCGTCGGTCTCGTGTCCCGAACGCGGGAGCCCGTGACGGCCCCGGATCTGCGAAGCAATACTTCGTATTGCATCGCGTCCGGGGCACGGCCTCCACTCTACTCCGTCACCGGCTTGTCGGAGAGCACCCAGTCCTTGCCGTCGAACTGCTGGGTGAACAGGGTTTTCATCGGGGCGTAGTCGGTGTCGGTGTAGCTGTAGGTGACGCCCTGCAGCATCTGCGGCGCGCGGAAACCGTTGAGGCCGATGGCCTGTTTCAGCACGTTGGCGCGGGTCAGATCGTCGCCGCAGCGGCGCAGGATCTCGGCCATCGACACCGCCTGGCCATAACCGAAAAACGCGATCGAATTGTCGGCGGCGACGGTGGGCAGATATTTCGCGCGCAGCGCTTCGAACGCCATGACGTCGGGATCATTGGCGTAACGCGGCGCGCCGATGTCCTTGCCATAGGCGATCGAGACGATGCCCCTGGCGTTCTCCAGGCCCGCGGCCTCCAGGATCGAGCGCCCGGTCGAGCCCGCCGATAGCAATTGCAGCGGCTTCCAGCCGAGTTCGACCACCTTGCGGATCGACTGCGACGTCGCCTTGCCGGTGGTGATGTTATAGAAAACGTCCGCACCGGATTTCGCGAGATTGATCAGCTGGGAATCGATGGTCGGATCGGTGAGATCGTAGGTCATTTCGGCGACGACTTTGGCGGACCCGCCGGCCTTGGCGAGCTCGTCCTTGAACGGCCCCAGAAAG
>JAQGKA010000019.1 GCA_028290355.1 Tardiphaga sp.
GGTGAAGTTCGAGATCGACGCGTTCCGCAAGCATTGCCTGATCAACGGTCTCGACGACATCGGCCTGACCATGGAAAAGAAGGCCTCGATCGATACCTACGAGGCAAAGGCGAAGACCGCGCGCGCCTGGGCGTGAATTCTTCTGGAAGGTGACGCGTGTGATCCCCGACGTCGTCACCTTCTGGCACGGCCCGCTCGATGCGCTGCGCCTGCTGTGTTTGAGATCGCAGGTCGCCGCCGGCCACCGCGTCACGCTCTACAGTTTCACACCATTGGAAGATTTGCCGGATGGCGTGAGCAATGCCGACGCCGATGCGGTTTTGCCGCGCGCCTTTGCGGAGCGGCTGCGGCCCTCAGGTCCCGGCGGCAGCTGGCGTGACTGGACCACGCTGCAATTCAGCGATTTTTTCCGGATGCGATTGATGGCCTTGGGCGTCGGGCTCTGGCTCGACGCCGACGTGCTGTTGCTGAAACCGATCACGATCGATCCGGCGAAGCCGTATTTCGCCTGGGAGAAGCCGCGCCAGCTCGGCAATTCCGTGCTCTATCTGCCGCCAGATGATCCGATCATCGCCGCGTTCGACGCGCTGATGCAGCAGGACGAGCTGACGCCGGACTGGCTGGCCTTGCGGCATCGGCTGACCTTCGCGTGGCGCAAGTGGCGTGGCGGCTCACAGCGCCTCAGCGACATCCGCGTCGCGATCTTTGGCCCGGCGGCGCTTACTGCATTGGCGCGGCGCTTTGGTTATGCGCACCACGCGCTGCCGAAGAAATCGTTCTACTCAATTCATGCCGAGCCAAAATTGTTCTTCGAGCCGTCGGATTTTTCCGCGCTGATCAGCGATCCGGAGATTCTAGGTTTCCACATCTCGCCGAAGGGCCGGGGCGGCGAGACACCGTTGCCCGGCAGTTTTTATGCCTGGGCGACGGAGCGGATTGCCAACCCGTAGGGTGGGCAAAGCGAAGCGTGCCCACCACCGATGTACGGAGCGCGCGAGGGTGGGCACGGCGCAAGCGCGCCTTTGCCCACCCTACGGAGACTATCCCATCGCGGCGATCGCATCCGCAATCGCGATGGTGCGCTTCGCCATGTCGGCGTGCAGCCGCTCCACCATCTTGCCGTCGAGCTGGATCGCGCCGCGTTTGGCGTTGTCCGGCTGTTCGAACGCGGCGATGATGCGGCGCGCTTGCGCGACTTCCTCGGCCGGCGGCGTGAAGATTTTGTTGCAGGCGTCGATCTGGCCGGGATGGATCAGGGTCTTGCCGTCGAAGCCGATGTCGCGGCCCTGTGTTGCTTCCTCGGCGAAGCCGGCGGCATTGCTGAAGTCGCTGTAGGGGCCGTCGAGGATTTCCAGCCCGTGGAGGCGGGTGGCCAGGATGCAGTGGGTGATCATCGGAATCATCGCGGCGCGGCCGGGCATCATGCGAATGCGCGTCTCGCGGGCGATGTCGTTCGGCCCGAACACGAAGCCGGCCAGCCGCATCTCGGAATCCCGCGACGACGCGGCAATTTCCTCGGCATGCAGGATCGCGCGCGAGGTCTCGATCATCGCCCAGACCTTGATCGACATGTCGGCATTGATGTCGCTGAGCCGGTCGGCGATGGCCGAGAGATCCTCGACGCTGGAGATCTTGGGAACCAGGATGCCGTCGGGTTTGGCCTTGCCGGCCATGGTGACGTCGTCGATCCACCACGGCGAATCCAGCGCGTTGATGCGGATCAGCACCTCGCGCTTGCCGAAGCCGCCGGCGGCTAGCGTCTGCGCGATGGCGTCGCGGGCGCTGGCCTTGGCATCCGGCGCCACGGCGTCTTCGAGGTCGAGGATGATCCCGTCGGCAGGCAGGGTGCGCGCCTTTTCCAGCGCGCGGGGGTTGGAGCCCGGCATGAACAGCAGACTGCGGCGCGGACGAATCATGGCGTCATTCCCTGGAAAGTGTGGTCTGTTCGTTTTTCAGGCATTCGCGATAACATTTCAGCCCGCCGCCCGAAAGGCTTGTTCGCGCCTGCGTCCTATGGTTAGCCGAGGTAACCACGAGGCACGCCATGACAAGCTTTCCGCAGCATCTGATCTCCGGCTACCAGACCTTCACGTCGCAGCGCCTGCCCACCGAGCAGTCGCGCTACCGCGAATTGTCCGAGCGCGGCCAGTCGCCGGAGGTGATGGTGATCGGCTGTTGCGATTCCCGGGTGTCGCCGGAAGTCATCTTCGATGCCAGCCCGGGCGAATTGTTCGTGGTGAGGAACATCGCCAATCTGGTGCCGGTGTATCAGCCTGACGGCGGCGCCCATGGCGTCTCGGCGGCCCTGGAATATGCCGTGCAGGTCTTGAAGGTGAAGCACATCGTCGTGCTCGGCCACGCGCAATGTGGCGGCATCCGCGCCTTCGTCGACAATGCAGCTCCGCTGTCGCCTGGCGACTTCATCGGCCGCTGGATGTCCATGTTCATCAAGCCTGGCGAGAAGGTCGAGATCCGCGATCACGAGACCATGACGGATTTTGCCACCCGGATCGAAAAGGCCGCGGTGATGCGTAGCCTGGAAAACCTGATGACGTTCCCGTTCGTGCGCACCCCGGTCGAGCGCGGCGAACTGGAACTGCACGGCGCCTACTTCGGCGTCGCCGTGGGATCGCTGTCGGTGCTCGATCCCGTCGCGAAGGAATTTCGGCCGGTGACGGATAATACGGTGACCTGAGCCTTTGCGCGGATGACGGCCACGGCCAACAAGTTCGTCATGCCCGGCGAATGCCGGGCATCCATGTCTTTTCCGCAGTCAAGACGTAGATGGCCGGGACAAGCCCGGCCATGACGAACGATAGATTGGCGGTCAGTCGCTAATTTACGCCGCTTTCTTCTTCGCGGTGATCAGCTTGCGGTTGATCAGGCATTCCGCGATCTGCACTGCGTTCAGTGCGGCGCCCTTGCGCAGGTTGTCGGACACGCACCACAGCACGAGGCCGTTCTCCACCGTGGCATCCTCGCGGATGCGGCTGATGTAGGTGGCGTCCTCGCCGGCGGCTTCGTACGGCGTGACGTAGCCACCGGGCTCGCGCTTGTCGATCACAAGGCAGCCCGGCGCATTGCGCAGAATGTTGCGGGCTTCATCGGCCGAGATCGGGTTCTCGAATTCGATGTTGACCGCTTCGGAATGGCCGACGAACACCGGCACGCGGACGCAGGTCGCGGTCAGCTTGATTTTGGGATCAAGAATTTTCTTGGTCTCCATCATCATCTTCCACTCTTCCTTGGTGAAACCGTCTTCCATGAAGACGTCGATCTCGGGGATGACGTTGAAGGCGATCCGCTTCGGAAACTTTTTGTTGACCAGCTCGCTGTTGGTGTAGACGGCCTTGGTCTGCGAAAACAGTTCGTCCATGGCGTCCTTGCCGGCGCCGGAGACCGACTGATAGGTCGAGACAACGACGCGCTTGATCACCGCCTTGTCGTGCAGCGGCTTCAAGGCCACCACGAGCTGCGCAGTCGAGCAGTTCGGGTTGGCGATGATGCCCTTCTTGGTGAAGCCGGCCACCGCATCGGCATTCACTTCCGGCACGATCAGCGGCACGTCCGGGTCCATGCGCCACGTCGACGAATTGTCGATCACGACAGCGCCGGCAGCGGCGATCTTCGGCGACCATTCCTTGGACACGGCGCCGCCCGCCGACATCAGGCAGATGTCGACGTCGCTGAAATCGTAGTGCTCGAGCGCTTTGCATTTCAGGGTGCGGTCGCCATAGGAGACTTCGACGCCCATGCTGCGGCGGGAGGCCAGCGCCACCACCTCGTCAGCCGGGAATTTGCGTTCATCCAGGATGTTGAGCATTTCACGCCCGACATTGCCGGTCGCTCCGACCAGCGCGACTTTGTAACCCATCGTTCACTCTCCGAAGAAAAATGCTTCGCC
>JAQGKA010000041.1 GCA_028290355.1 Tardiphaga sp.
GCTGAATCTCACTCCCGAGCAGGAGAAGCACTGGTCCGGCTTCAACAGCGCCATGCATTATCTCGGCAACAATGGCGCCGATCGCCTGAAGCTGCGCATTGCCCGCGCCCAGCGCGATCCGCCGGACGACATCATCGAGCAGATGCGCAACGAGGCCCAGTTCCTCAACGACCGCGCCGTCGATCAGCGCAACGTCGCCGACGCCGCCGAGCCGCTGTTCGCCAGCCTCGATGCCAAGCAGAAGGCGTTGTTCATCGAGGAGATGGTGCGGCTCAGCCGCGAGCGCGGCCTCGACTGATCGCGGAACCAGTCGGTCTCCGGCACGTTTTCCCTGCACAAATGGAGATGGACCATGGCCGAGAAATTCGATCCCGCACCGCACGACAAATACGCCGTCGGCGTCAAGGAAGCGGCGAAGGCCGATCGCAAGAAGCACGAAGCGCTGAAGACCGGCCTGGAAGATTCGTTTCCCGCTTCCGACCCGATCAGCGCGACGCAGCCGGCCAAATCGAAACCGGACGGCGATCGTGAGACAGAGTCGGTTTGGGACAAGGTCACTGGCGTATTCAAATAGCCGGGGGTCTGATTAGACTGTCGTTGCCTTAGGTGTTCGTTAACTATGTCCCCCGCAGTATTAGTTCAGGCATACGGCGAGCGATGGAGAATTCCGTTGGCGACGATGATCTCGAATGGCGGCCTCGAATTGCCTGCGGACCCGGTGCCGCCAGGGCGGGGCGAGATATTCACCATTCACGCCACCCGGGATGATCAGAGCCTGGTGACGCACCGGATCATTCCGGACGTGGCGGTGGCCCAGGCGCGGGTGCTGAACGATGCCGGATGGCGGGTGAGAATTTCAGGCCTCGGCGGTCGACAGTTCGCCCCCTCCGAATTCCATCAGCTGCTAACCTACGACCGCATCGGCTAGGCGGCAAAGACATTGCGGCTTTGTAACCTCGCTCGATGTTCGGGCGGGGTTTTTTGCTGGCGCGAACATGCTAACCTGAAGGCGCTTCAGATGCTCACAAAGCGTATCAACTCGCCGGTTTAAGTTCATGAAATTGTTGTCCATTATCGTCGCAGCTCTGGCTGCGTCGGCCGCTTCGCTTGCGCATGCTGCCCCATCTCGTTCCGAGCAGATGCTGAAGCTGTCGCCGGAAACCCGCATCGAGCAGCGCTGCGACGCCCGCGCCATGGGCTCTGTCGGCCGCGAGCACAAGGGGTTTCGACCCGATGAATTCGTCGCCTATGCCTTTGCGGAAACCGTTCTTCGTGGCGACAAGATCCATGCACCGGGCGGTGCGATCCGCAGCGGCGGCAAGTGGTATCGGCTCTCTTACACCTGCGAGACCAGTCCCGACGGACTCGAGATCAGATCTTTCGCCTATCAGCTCGGCGCCGAAGTGCCTCGCAAGGAATGGGACGAGCATTTTCTGGTGCCGCGATAGTCCGCGTTGTTGAAGATTGCTTCTGCCCGAATTCTCAGAGCCGATCGACGCGCAGGAAAAACGCCCAGACCACCGACACCACTGCGGCCATGACGAGCCACGACGGGTTGAGGCAGAACACGTCGCCGTAGCGGCAGACCTGCATCGCCCATCCCGTGGAGTTGACGCTGGCCGCGTAGAACACACCGGCGGCGATCGAAAAAATGCTCGCGATGATGAACATGGGGGCGCTCCGAATAATACGCGCCGAATCTGTTCCGGATTCTTGAAGCGGCAGTGAATCCGATCGCGGAAAGTCCGGGCCTTCTGCAAAATTTCATGCGCCGCAATAACGCGATACCGCCACACTCCTGGTTGAGAGTTTGTTAACCGTGAATAGCCGACACTTCGCGGGTACAATCGTAACCGCGGAGACTGACGTTGGCCAAGTACGAGACCACCGACTACGCCCAGATGCGCCGCTGCCGGATGGCGCATCTCCATGGCCAGCGGGTCGATGAGTATTTCAAGAACGAGGCGGACGGCGTTTTCGTCAGCGGATATATCCATGCGGTTCGCCCCGACCTGACGTGCTGGCCGTTGCGATGGACCATCACCATCGAGCCGCAATCGGCGGAAGCACTGGCGCTGGCGGACTGATCAGGCTACGGCCGCAAACAAAAGCCCCCGCACATGCGGGGGCTTTTTTGTGTGATCACGCCGTCGTGGACGATCAGTAGCGCGCCACTGCCGGGCCGCCGAAATGATAGTTCAGGCCGCCGCGCACCGTGTTGGTTTTCAGGTCGATGTCGTGGGCGATGATGCTGGTGGTCGGGCTTTGCCCGGCGAACACCGGGCCGGAGATCGATTGCTTGCCGAAGTCCGAATAGAGGTACTCGACCTTGGCCGACCAGTTGTTGGTGAAGGCGTGTTCGACGCCGGCGCCCGCGGTCCAGCCGGCCACGGTCTTGGAGAAGCTCGCGGCTTCGTTCTGGCCGGTGCTGTCGGCGAAGGCCGAGCCGAATTTCACCTCGGTCAGAGCCAGACCGCCGGTGGCGTAGAACAGCGTGCGGTCGAGGGCATAGCCGACGCGGGGACGCAACGTGACGAGCCAGTCGGTGGTCACCGAATTGGTGGTCGTGAAGGTGCTGATGCCGATCGGTGCCGGAGCGGTGACGCTGCGCGCCTGCTTCAGTCCGAAATAACTGGCGTCGGCCTCGACGCCGAACAGCCAGCGATCGACCTGGTGGTTGTAACCGACCTGGCCGCCGCCGGTGAAACCGTCCGGATCGAGCCGGGGAGAGGTGGCCGCCACTGCCTGCTGGTTGGCGATTGGCGCGGTGCCGTTGACGAACGCACTGGACGCATCGCTGCGGCCCCAGGCGCCGCCGGCGTTGCCGCCGACATACCAGCCGCCCCAGTTGTAGTTCGCATCGGTCGCAGCGGGGGCCTTGGTCCAGACGCGCGCCGGCAGATCGGCAGCTGCGGCGGAAGCCGCGCCCGATGCTGCGAGGACCGCGGCAAGAACAAGGGTTTTCATCAAGAAGGCCTTTCATCGCCCTCAAGATGCTGGCGAATTCGGTCTTCTTAGCGGGATTCTGCAGGACTGGCTGTCACCGCGGGGCCACAGCGCCGCCCCGATTGCCCGATTCGGGCGGCAAAAGCCCCGGCCGCAGCGGCGACCGGGGTTTGTGCTTAAGACAACGTGTGCAATCAGAAGGCGCAGACATTGACCGTGCGGACGCGCGGTCCGCGGCGGGTCTCGACGATCCGGCGCTGCAGGCAGTCGTCGGTGAGGCCGCCGACATACAGCGTCGGGCCGTAGAAGCCGTGATGGCCGAACCCGCCATGCCAGCCACCGTGCCAGCCGCCGCCATGCCAGCCGAAGCCGTGGGCGGAAGCGGCGCTGGGGGCGAGGGCGGCCGCACCGAGCGCAGCGGCAGCGATCAGTCCGAGAGTCAGTTTGCGAAACATGGTCGTTCTCCATTGGGTTGGCGCGATGCGCCGTTGCTGTGTCCCTGCCGATCAGTCGCGACGTCCGAAGATCGCGTTCATGGCGGTTCTGGAGAATCGTGTTTCAGGAAGGTTTCGCGGGGAGGGCTCATCGCCTCGGAGATCCGCGACCGCGAGCGCAGCGCGTCCGCGCCGGACGGCCGACAAACAACCCTTTCCCCCCTGCCGCGGCTTTGCTAAGTCCGGAGCGTCCAACGGAAGGGTGGCCGAGTGGTTTAAGGCAGCGGTCTTGAAAACCGCCGTGCCTGCAAGGGTACCGTGGGTTCGAATCCCACCCCTTCCGCCAAATAATCCACTAAGTATTTGATATTACGTAGATTTTAAAATAAAAAGAACTTCTACGCACGCTCAAACGTACACTCTCTACCTATAGCGCCGGTACCGAATTTTCGGGCTTTAATCTGCTGGCTCCGGAGGCTTGATGGCTCACCGTCAGCGGCGCGCTAGTCACCTCAGTTACTCTGCCGGGGGTGGTGAAGTTTGAACCTTAAAGGAAGTCGCGCGTTGATACGAAGCCTGGGGCGTGAGACCAGGAGCGTCTCCAATGAGCAACAACATTCCTCTGGACCTGCAGCGGCGGTTTGAACGGCGATGGGCCGCACATTGTGAACTTGCCCCTCGGAAAAAGCCCCTTGTCTCGCAGCTTACCGAAAATCATGCGCGGACTGGGAGCCCTTCGGGGAAAAAGGAAATCACCGCGCGCGCTAAGCCCACAGATCACGCGACGTGAAAGCCGACTTTATCTCTTGAACGGAGGGGGGCCGGCGGCGGCCCTTAAGCCCGCCGGCTAACCGGCGGGCCCCGCAATCTGGCGCGTCAGGGGATGATCCTAGCGACTTTGCGCGGCGCGGCAGGCTCCGCGGTACGAGGCTTTTCAGCTGCAGGGCTCACAGGCAATTGCAGCACGATCGCCCTTTGCCCGGGCTTGAGATTTGTGACGAGAACGATCTCGCCGTTCGAGAATTCGAGCGCATCGTGGTGGTGATGAGATTGGCCCACGTCAATTTGGCGAAAACGGGCGAGTCTATCGCGCACGTTCCGGCGAAACACCCTCCCATCGACTCGGACATCGTTTTCAAAGGCGATTTCGGTCCCCGGACGAAGGCACACAGCGACGTGCGGATCGCCCAAGCCCGCGAAACCCCGGGTCGTCGTAGAAGGAAATCTGGTCGAAACCAACGTTTCCGCCACCTCTGCGGGACGGGTAGCGACCGCATGCAGGCTGTAATCACACATGGATGCGCTCCTATGGATGGCCACCCAGCGAATGCGCAACATTCGTAAATCGGGTTGGTTGCAGCACCGTGGAAAAAAGCCCGCGGGCGTAAACCGGCTGACTTGGTGGACGCAACGCTTGAAACTACGCCTCGGCCAAACGTATCTTTAGCCATGGCGGACCGGCACCCGTTCCCCGCCAGGCCGCCGTCGGCGGCCCCGGCGTGATTCCCTTCGCTGCCGGGGCCGTCAGCTGATTTTTTCAGGGCAATGGACCAATGATCTATCGCGATCGGGAATACGCCGTGATGCAGGGTATCGAGCGCGGCATTTGGAAATGGACGGTCGCCGGCACTCACAGAGGCGGCACTGCGAACAGCCGGGCTGAAGCTATTGCAGCCGCGGAACGAGCCATCGATAGCGTATTAAACTCGCGGAAAGAGCCGGGAACGCCTCGTCGGTAATCCAAAGACCCGCCGGCGTGAACCGGCGGGCCCCATTGCTCTGATTTTCAGGCTCGCGCCGGCTCCGCGAAGTATCGATCGCGGAGGCGTCCGGTCATGGTGTTGAGAAGATAGACAGCAAAGGCCAGCTGCTCGCCGTCCTTCTCCATCAACTTCACTGCCTGCTTGCCGGTGAGATCCATTTCCCTCATCGCGGCGACCTCGGAGAGATAACCTTCCATCAGTGTGACGCAGATTGACGCCATGTTGGCCACGTCACTGATGGGGCTTTCAAGGTCGCCGTAGGCTTCCGCAGTCGCCGCTTGGCTGTCGCTCATGTCAGCACCACGTCGCATTCGCGGTCCTGATCGTTGCCGAAGCCGGCTTCAACGTGGCTGCCAACGCCGCAAAGGGACGGCTCTAAATCGTGATCCGGTCCTTCACGGTCGTGAATGTCATGTGGCGTATAGCGCCACGCCGCATCCTGATTCCCACCACCATGGTAATCATTGCTCGAGCCCAGCGACGGCTCGTCGTTCTCGTCGTCGAGTTCGCGATCGTCGCCGCCGGCGCCGCTGCCGCCATAGCTGGCGCCCAACGATGGCTCCAGGTCCGGGTCCGGCTCAGTGGTGTCGAGAAACGCCAACAATCTGTCGATCTCGTCGGCAGCCTCCTTGCGCAGCCGGCCGATGGCTTGGAAGAGGGTTTCTGGAGATACGTCGGTCTTGGTGTAAATCGCGGGCTTTGGCGCGGCGGGGCGCTTCTTGCGCGTGCTCATGACGCCACCGCCGATGCCATGTTGGCGAGACTCAGCGCCACCGACCGGGCGATGACATGGGCATTCCAGCCGATCTGTTTGGCTGGCTCCTCGACAACGAATGCCAGACACGCCTTCAACACGAGATCGGTCATGTCTCGCGGTTTGACCTTGGCGACCCCGATCTGCGCCGCCTCGAAGGCTCCTTCGGCCGCGATCTGCGCATCCCACGCCGACCGCATAGCCGACGTTTCGCGGCGATCCCGCTCCCGCCGAAACCAGCGCTTCAGCTTCCGCCGGTCGCCATCGGGCGCCGGGTTCTCTTTCTGCCATTCCACGGCCAGATCATCTTGGATTTTCAAAGCCGCCTTGGCAGCGTCCAGCGCATCGCTGGCGTCTTGCAGCACCAGCACGGCGGCGCGGAGCGCCGGCGACGCCTCGGAGCCGTCCAGCAGTCCCGTCGGCACACTGAGTGCTGACAGTGGCGTGGCCACGGCCGGAGCTGGCACGAATGCCAGAGCCAGCGCGGTGCCACCGGCGGCCATCCCGGCCGAGGCGGACAAGAAACGCCGCCTCGTAGGGTCTACGGGCGGAAACATAGGTCTAGCTTGGGTCATGGTGGTTGCTCACTGGTTTCGGCCGATCAAAGCCGTCGCTCGGTGTCAGACCGAGCAGCCGGGGGTTGATCACCAGCCAGTGAGACTGGTCGAGACGCTTTTAAGGGCCGAAACCCTCTGGACAGCACGCTCGCCCCCGGCCATTATTCGGCCGTTCGGAGCCGCGCCGCCAAGCGCGTCCGTCGAGACCTCAAAGTGAGGCCTCATAACCGCAGCTCTCGACGCCAATCGAGAGCATGATCCTTAGGTGGATTGCGGATATTCACTGGTCCGGGTGATCAAACCCAGTGAACATGCTGCACCCGATTTGATGAATTTTCAATGAGCATTCCCTTTCAAAGGGGAAACCATGCTCGTTTGCGGCGTTTCATTAACCTCGATACGCCACTTGCAGGCGGCATCCCGCCGCCTGGGTCGAGCACCATCGTAGGAGTGAACATGTCCAAGGTCGCCCTGTACGTTCCCCTTGAAGCTAAACCCGGCAAAGAAAAGGAAGTGGCAGACTTCCTGAAGTCGGCGCTCCCACTGGTGAATGCCGAACCCGGCGCCATCACTTGGTTCGCCATTCAGGAAGGACCGTCGTCCTTCGCCATTTTTGACACCTTCGACGACGAGGCCGGCCGCGATGCGCATCTCAATGGAAAGGTCGCTGCGGCGCTGATGGCGAAAGCGGGTGAACTGCTGGCCAAGCCGCCGACGATCCACAAGATCGACGTTCTCGCGGACAAGCTGCCAAAGTAGCCAATTAACGCGGGCCCGGGGGCGAAGTGTGCGCTTTCACGGGCCGCCTTCGGGCGGTCTTTTGCATTTAGCGCTTAAAGATCCGTACCCTCCCATGAGGGCGCTTTGGCGCGTCTGGTGAGATCAAGCGAGGCTTCGTTCATGAAATCGATGGACCGCAATTACGCACCGCGGGGAATGCGCAGGGACACCGCTGCCTGGTACGTCGGTCTCGGGGCAACCAAATTTGACGAACTGGTTGCCGACGGCCGCATGCCGAAGGGCACACTGATCGACGGCTGCAGAGTTTGGGATAGATATAGACTGGATGATGCTTTCGATGTCCTGAGTAGCACTGTCGCATCCGGATGGGATCGCGTTAAATAGGTGAGGGGTCTATCGCGCGATCGAGGCTCTTGACGGTCAGGTGACGACCGTCTTGCGCTAACCCCCTTCGGGGCGCTTTAGCCTGTGCGTCTTCGATACGCTCCCAGACATCGAAACAAGCGATTTGGCTATGCCGGTTGAGCAGGAGCGAGCACAGAATGTTACGCCTAAGAAGAAGCGTAAGCGCAAGATGGGAAGACCCCGCGTCGAACGCGTTTATCACGTCATCGAAATTCGAGACTGGCATTGGGACTACATGTTTGGCGTCGCCGTCACGAAATTTAGTAGCGGCCCCTATGATGACTTCCGCCATCTGGTCATCGAGGGGGCAATTCTCCGGCCAAAAGCTTTGGCGGCGGCGAAGGCTAGACTCACATGCTTCGCGGAATATCGGCTCGTTGAGTCGGAGCGTAAATCAACGGACCAACCCAAAGCAGTCGGCTGGATCTCACATCGCGGCAAGGATTATTCAGCCAACCTTCACATGCCAGCTGATGTCCTCAATCCAGTCTTACAAATGATGGCAGCCGGAAAATACCGCTATGTTTTCATGGAGGCGGAAAAGAGCTACCGCGGCGAAGCCGCTATTCGCCTCTATAGATTTTCTGAGCTTCTGACTGAGGATGATCTGTCCGGGTGAGCTCAGGCATACATCTCACCGGCCCCGGCGAGCACCCAAGTAGCAGGATAGCACGAGGCCCGGTAAGCACAAACGAAGGCATGGCTTGCCCTCACCCCTAAGTTGCGC
>JAQGKA010000060.1 GCA_028290355.1 Tardiphaga sp.
AGACCATGATCAAGGCCGCGATTCCCGATGCCGAGGTGACGATCCGCGATCTGGCCGGCGACGGCGACCATTACGCGGCCACCGTCATCTCGGAATCGTTTCGCGGCAAATCCCGCGTCGCGCAGCATCAGATCGTCTATCAGTCGCTGAAGGGCCAGATGGGCGGCGTGCTGCACGCGCTGGCGCTGCAGACCGGCGTGCCCGAAGCCTGATCCGGCCAAGGGGTGGCTTTGGCGCAGATCGGGCACACCGGAAAGTTGCTGCGCGAGCGCAAGCCCCATGCGCACAACCGCGTCACCAACGCCGAGCTGTTTTTCGATCTGGTGTTCGTGTTTGCGATCACCCAGATCTCGCATTTCCTGCTGGCGCATTTTACCCCGCTCGGCGCGCTGCAGAGCACCATCCTGATGCTCGCGGTGTGGTGGGTGTGGGTCTACACCTCCTGGATCACCAACTGGCTCGACCCCGACCAGACCGCCGTGCGGCTGATGCTGTTCGTGCTGATGATTGCGGGACTGCTGCTGTCCACTTCCATTCCGAAAGCGTTCGAGGGGCGGGGCCTCGCTTTCGCGGTGGCTTTTGCGGCGATGCAGGTCGGCCGCACCGCGTTTTTCACCTGGTCGCTTCCGGCGGCCCATGAAAATCTGCGGCGGAATTTCCTGCGCATCCTGATCTGGCTGTCGGTGAGCGGCGTATTCTGGATTGCCGGCGGGTTCGCGGACGATCAGGCGCGGCTCGCGCTGTGGATCGCGGCGCTTCTGATCGAATATGCCGGGCCGGTGTCGATGTTCTGGGTGCCGGGCCTCGGCGCTTCGGCGACAGCGGTGGCGACCATCGGCAGTATCGCGATGTGGTGGGTGTATTTCCATATCGGCGCGGAGTTCGGCTCCGAACGCATTTCGCAGTCCGAAGATCCCGGCCGGCTGGCGCGGCGCGCTTACACCTACCTGCATCTGCCGATCGTCGCGGGCATCGTCATCTCCGCTGTTGGCGACGAGGTATTACTGGCGCATCCCGATGGTCACACCGACATCAAGGCGGTGATCACCATGATCGGCGGACCATTGCTGTTTCTGGTCGGGGTGCTGCTGTTCAAGCAGAGCGTGCGCGGCCGCTGGCAATTGTCGCATCTGGTCGGGATCGCCGCGCTGGCGGTCCTGACCCCGTTTGCTCACGCGCTGTCGCCGCTGATGTTGTCCACGGCGACGACGGTGATCATGCTGGTGGTCGCGGTCTGGGAAGCGTGGTCACTGGGCCCGAAGACCGCTCACTCCGACGCCACCAGCGCGTGAACCGAGAACTGCTTGTCGGCGTCGGTCCATGACGCCTTCGGCGTCCAGCCGGAGCCCTTCGCCAGGGCGGCAAAACGCTCGAGGCTGTATTTGTAGCTGCTTTCGGTGTGGATGCTTTCGCCGGCGCGGAAGGTGAAGCTGCGGCCGAGCACGCGCACGGTCTGCGGCTTCTTGCTGATCAGGTGCATCTCGATGCGGTGGCGTTCCCGATTGTAGATCGCGCGATGCGCGAAGGCCGACAGGTCGAAATTGCCGCCGAGTTCGCGGTTGATCCGCACCAGCACATTCATGTTGAAGCGCCCGGTGACGCCGGCGGCATCGTTATAGGCGGCGTGCAGCAGGCGCTCGTCCTTCTCCAGATCGATGCCGATCAGCATCAAGGCGCCCTGGCCGAGAATGGCGCGGGCGCTGCGCAGAAACCCGCAGGCCTCGTGCGGCTCGAAATTGCCGAGCGTCGAGCCCGGGAAGAAACCGACCTTCGGCATCGCCTTGCCGGCATCCGGCAATTCGAACGGCGCGGTGAAATCGGCGGTGACCGGAAACACGTTCAGATCAGGGAAATCCGTGCGGAGTTCAGCTGCCTGCGCGTTCAGGAAATCGCCGGAAATATCGACCGGCACATAGGCGCCGAAATCGCATTCGTTGAGCAGCAGCCGCACCTTGGTGGTGGCGCCGGCGCCGAATTCGACCAGGGCCGCGCCCTTCGGAATGATCGCCTTGATGTCCGCGCCGCGGGCACGAAGAATCTCGAGCTCGGTGCGGGTCGGGTAATATTCCGGCAGCAGTGTGATCTGCTCGAACAGCTCCGAGCCTGCCGCATCGTAGAAATATTTCGGCGACAGCTTTTTCGGATGCTGCGACAGCGCTTCGGTCACATCGTCGGCGAAAGCCGATGTCTGTTCGTCAAGCGGCGCCTGTGCCAACTGGGCATGTACATTCATATCAGTCTCCTCAACGCATTCGCAGCGCCGTGAATTGGAAGAAGTCAGCCGCCATAATCGGCAAGCCGGAGTCCGGTGAATTGCCAGCGGTGATGGGGGTAAAAGAAATTGCGGTATGAGATACGGCTATGACCTTCGGGAGTTGCAAGCGACGAGCCGCGGAGCACCAGCTGGTTGACCATGAACTTTCCGTTGTATTCGCCCAGTGCGCCTTCGATGGCGCGGTAGCCGGGATAGGCGGCGTAGGAGCTGCGGGTCCACTGCCAGACGATGCCGAAGGCGTCGTTGAGCCCTCCTGCGCGGGCGGCGACTTCCCATTCCATTTCGGTGGGCAGATGCCTGCCGCTCCAGCGCGCAAAGGCGTCGGCTTCGTAGTAGCTGACGTGACAGACCGGCGCGGCGGGATCGATCGGCTTCAAGCCGCCCAGCGTCATGACCTGCCATTGGCCGTCGATCTTGCGCCAGTGGCCGGGTGCCTGCCATTCCTCGTTGGTCGCGGCGGCAAAACCGTCCATCAGCCACAGCGTCGGCGATGCGTAGCCGCCGGCTTCCATGAACTGCAGCCATTCGCCATTGGTGACGAGATTGCGGGCGAGCTTGACCGGGCCGACCAGCGCGCGATGCGCCGGCTTTTCATTGTCGAAGTGAAAACTGTCGCTCTGGTGGCCTATGGTGTGGATGCCCTCGGTCAGCGTCAGCCATTCCTCGCCTGATCGGTTTGATTCCGGGAAGCGCCAGGCGGGATCGTAGGCCGGCGGGATCGGGTTCTGCGCGAAGGCATGCAGGATGTCGGTCAGCATCAATTCCTGATGCTGCTGCTCGTGGTTGAAGCCGACTTCCAGCAGCGGGATCAGCGAGGTCAGCTTGTCGTGGTCGGTCTCGTTGAAGAATTTGATCACCGCGGCGTCGACATGCCGGCGATAGGCCGTGACTTCATCGGCGCTGGGGCGGGTGAGGTGACCGCGCTGGGCGCGGGCATGGCGCGGGCCGGCGGAGACGTAATAGGAATTGAACAGATAGGCGTAGTCCGGATGGTAGGGCTTGTAGCCCGGCGCATGTTCGCCGAGCAGGAATTGCTCCCAGAACCAGGTGACGTGGGCGCGGTGCCATTTCGCCGGACTGGCGTCCGGCATCGACTGCACCAGCTGGTCTTCCGGGGATAGCGAGGCGGCGCGGCGTTCGGTCTCGTTGCGGACAACCAAAAAGGCGTCGCCCAGCTTCTGGGCGAGCGAGCCGGAATCGGAAAACAAGGACGCCGCTGGGGCGGCCGTCGGGGCTGCGGCGGAAGCTGGATTCGTCACAAAAGTCTCCGATTTTGGAGAGAACGTTGCTCCGCCAGATGAGTTCCGCAGACAGCCTGTCCTAAATAGGTCATCCAAACCGTTATAAAAGGCTCACCATCATATGATTCAGCCGGTCGTCCGGGGCGGCCGGATCCCGCGAAATTGGCTGGTGGTGGTCGCCCAAATACCCGCTCCCCGGCTTTTGACTTGGGGTGCACAACGGTTTCGGGTACATATATGACAAGTATGACGGGCGGAGCGCCCGAGACCGGGCCGCAATAAGGACGCGATCATGAGCATTGAACAATTCATCGAAAACGAAGTGAAGACCAACGACGTGGTGCTGTTCATGAAGGGCACGCCGCAGTTTCCGCAGTGCGGCTTCTCGGGCCAGGTGGTGCAGATTC
>JAQGKA010000068.1 GCA_028290355.1 Tardiphaga sp.
CCAGCAGCGCTTGCAGCACCTGACGGCGGATCGGAGTGAATTTCTGCGACCGGCCGGCGCAAACCGTTTCGGCATGGTGGATCGCGTCCGCGGTGCAGCGGTCGTGATCGTGGCCTGGGGCCGGGAATGTTGGCTTCAAAGCGGTCATGCCAAGCCAATGTAATGCGTCAGGCGGGGTTTCGCCCCTTCTTTAAGCCCGGCGCCCCCAATTTTCTCCGGGGAACCGTCCACCGGGCGCGGCCATGCTGCTGTCGCAGGGCAGCGCTCCATTAACGCCCGATGCGCCATTCATAAGCTTGCTTATAATATCGATAGCTTATGGAGTGGCCCATGCCCCGTACCGGGCAGATCAACGTCGATTTCCTGTTTGCGCTGTTCGAGACGCAGCGGATGCTGCGGCTTTATGCCGACAAGCAGGCGCGGCGCCATGGCCTGACGCGGGCGCAATGGGCGGTGCTGGCCAAGCTGGAGCGCACCGAGGGCCAGAAGCAGGCTGAGCTCGCCGACACCATGGAGATGGCGCCGATCACCCTGACGCGGCTGATCGACAAGCTGTGCGACAGCGGCCTGGTCGAGCGGCGCAGCGACGACACCGATCGACGCGTCAACCGCCTCTATCTCACCGAGGAGGCCCGGCCGCTGCTGGCCAAGCTGGCGGTGCTGCGCAGCGAGCTGACGCAGACCGCGCTCGCCAGCCTGAGCAATGCCGAGACCCACCAGCTCGTCGATCACCTCGAATCTATCAAGAACAATCTTCGCGCGGCGCTTTCCAACGTCGCCGCGATTCCGAAACTCAAGGAACCGACCTATGGCTGAGCCCGTGCTGAAATTCCCGCCCGAAAAGGACGCCCCGGACAACGAACCGAACGAGTCCGCAACGACGCCGTGGCGCAGCCTGATGGGCACCTTGCGCCGCCATCGCCGGACGCTGTTGCTGGTAGTACTGCCGGCTATCGCACTGGTCGGCGGCATCGCGTTCTATCTCACCGGCGGCCGCTACGTGACCACCGACGACGCCTATGTCGGCGCGCAGAAGGTGCTGATCACCCCGGATATCTCCGGCAAGGTCGAGAAGGTCGTGGTGCGCGAAGGCCAGCACGTCAAGGAAGGCGATGTCCTGTTCGAGATCGATCCGGTGCCGTTCCAGTTCGCCGTGCGACAGGCCAAGGCCAATCTCGACACCGCGAAGACCAACTACGACAACCTCGTCAGCAACGTCAAAATCTACGGCCAGATGCAGGACCTGATGCAGCAGGGCGCCGATCTGAAGCAGCGCGACGTCGAACGCAAGTCCTCGCTTGTGAAAAGCGCCGCGGGCTCGCAGCTCGACCTCGACAATGCCGGGTCCTCGCTGGTGACGGCGCGCGCGCAGCTCGAACTGTTGCGCCAGCAACTCGCCACCTCGAAGAACCAGTTGCTGGGCGATCTCGATCTGCCGCTGGAGCAGTACCCGCCCTATGCCCAGGCCAAGGCGGCGCTGGACCAGGCGCAGCGCAACCTCGACCACACCGTGCTGCGCGCGCCGATGAGCGGCATCGCCACCCAGGTCGACAACATCCAGCTCGGCCGCTTCATCCCCGCCGGCACGCCGATCCTCAGTGTGATCGACGACGCCAAACCCTGGGTCGATGCCAATCTGAAGGAATCCGACTTCACCTATATCGCGGTCGGCCAGCCCGTCACCATCGACGTCGATGCGTTTCCCGACCACGTCTTCAAGGGCACGGTGGGCTCGCTGAGCCCCGGCACCGGCGCGCAATTCGCGATCCTGCCGCCGCAGAACGCCACCGGCAATTTCGTCAAGGTGGTGCAGCGCGTGCCGGTGCGGATCTATCTCGATACGTCCGACAAGATGGTGCCGAAGCTGAAGGCCGGCATGAGTTCGTTCACCTCGATCGACACCAACCATCGCCGCTCGCTGGCTGCAATGTTCGGCATGTCCTCGGCGGCGGCGAAGCAGGACTAACGGTATGAGCACGTCTGCAGCCGCCCCGATCGCGGTCCCCGGCCTGCGCCGGAACATGGTGACGATCTGCGCCATGACCGCGACCATCATGCAGGCGCTCGACACCACCATTGCCAATGTCGCGCTGCCATATATGCAGGGCTCGCTGTCGGCGTCGCAGGACCAGGTCAACTGGGTGCTGACCTCCTACATCGTCGCCGCCGCGATCATGACCGCGCCGGTCGGCTGGGTCGCCAACCGTTTTGGGCGCAAGAAGATTTTCATCATCTGTTCGGCCGGCTTCACCGTCGCGTCGGTGATGTGCGGCCTCGCGCAGGACATCACCCAGATGGTGCTGTTCCGGCTGCTGCAGGGCGTGTTCGGCGCGGCCCTGGTGCCGCTGTCGCAAGCGGTGATGTTGGACTCCTACGCGCTGCATGAGCGCGCCAAGGCGATGTCGATCTGGGGCATGGGCGTGATGCTGGGGCCGATCATGGGCCCCTCGCTCGGCGCCTGGCTGACCGAGACCTATTCCTGGCATTGGGTGTTCTTCGTCAACCTGCCGTTCGGCATCGTCACCGTGGCCGGCCTGCTGGTTTTCATGGACGAGACCAAACAGAATCTCGAACTGAAATTCGACTGGTTCGGTTTCGCCGCGCTGGCCGTCGGCATCGGCTCGATGCAGCTCGCCCTCGACCGCGGCGAACAGCTCGGCTGGCTCGAATCCAACGAGATCATCGCCGAATCCATCATCGCGATCATCGGTTTCTATTATTTCTTCGCGCATTCCTTCACCACGGCGAAGCCGTTCATCCAGTTCGCGATCTTCAAGGACAAGAATTTCGTCGGTGGCTGCGTCTTCATGGCGGTCATGGGCCTGGTGCTGTATTCGACCATGGCGCTGTCGTCGCCCTACCTGCAGAACGTGATCGGCTATCCGATCCTGACCGCGGGCCTGCTGCTGGCGACAAGGGGCTCCGGCACCTTCGTGGCGATGATGCTGGTCGGTCGCATCATGAAATATATCGAGGCCCGCACGCTGATCATGTCCGGCATGGCGCTGATGTCGGTGTCGCTGTTCTTCACCTCGCGCTGGACCGACCAGACCGGCGTGTCGGAGATCGTGATCGTCAGCATCGCGCAGGGTTTCGGGCTCGGCCTGGTGTTCGTGCCACTGAGCACGGTGGCGTTCCTGACGCTGCCCAATCACCTGCGCACCGATGGCACCTCGATGCTGACCCTGCTGCGCAATGTCGCCAGTTCGATCGGCATCTCCATCGTGATCGCGCAGCTGACCTCGGGCACGCGGATGGCGCATGCCGTGCTCGTCGAGCACATCACGCCATTCAACAACGCACTGCAGATGCCCAATGTCAGCAGCATGCTCGACATGACCACCGACTCCGGCCGGGCGCTGGCCGATGCCATCGTCACCGTGCAGGCGCAGATCATCGCCTTCGGACTGGATTATCAGATGGTGATGCTGGTCACGCTGGGCGCGATCCCGCTGGCGCTGATGATCGGTTCGAGCAAGGCGGCGCTACGCGCGCAGAGCAAAGCGCCGGACGATCATGCCGCGGTGATGGAATAGTATTCTTGTTGTGAAGCGCGGCGCCAATGGTCTCCCTCCCCCTTGCGGGGAGGGTCGGCCGAGCGAAGGCGATGCACAGCATCGCCGAAGTGGAGGCCGGGGTGGGGGTGCCACAGGCGACGGCGTTTGCGGCACCCCCACCCGTCACGTTTGCTCGCTACGCTCACAACGCGCCGCCCTCCCCGCAAGGGGGAGGGAAAAGAAAGAGCGGCGCGGCGTAGTCCGTAGCCCGGATGAGCTCTTGCGAAATCCGGGGCCGGCCCATCCATCATGAAATCTGTCCCCGGATTTCGTCGCCACGCCGCAGGCGGCGCGCCGACTTCATCCGGGCTACAGGAAATTACACGTCGAAGAACACCGTCTCGTTGTCGCCCTGCAGATGAATGTCGAAGCGGTACACGCCGGGCGCCGTCTTCTTCGCGATCAGCGTCGCGCGGCGATCCGCCGGGACGAGGTTCATCACCTCGTCGGTCGCGGTGGCAGCTTCGTCGTCGAAATAGATCCGCGTGGTGCTCTGCATGGTCATGCCGCGGCCGAAGATCGACAGCAGGATATGCGGCGCCTGCGGCTTGCCGTCCGGGCCGGGCACGGCGCCGGGCTTGATGGTGTCGAAGGCAAAGCCGCCGGTCGTCGAGGTGCCGCAGCGGCCATAGCCCTTGAACGAAGCATTGGGCAGCGCGCGCGAATCCTGCGGATCGGCGAAGCGGCCTTGCGCGTCGGCCTGCCAGATTTCCAGCATGGCGTCGGGAATGACGGCACCGTCGCCATCATAGACCACGCCTTCGACGCGGATCCTGTCGCCGGAGACATCCGATGTCAGCAGGTTGTTGGTGAAGGCATCGTTCCAAGCATATTTGCCGTTCGGCGTCAGGCCATAGGCAAAAAAGGGGCCGACAGTCTGCGATGGCGTGATCCCGGGCATTACTTGTTCTCCATCGGGGTCGCGTTGCGGCCACGCAGCACGATATTGAAGCGATAGGCCAGTGCCCAGCCGGGTTCGGTGGCGCCGAGATCGAAGTCCGACACCATGCGCTGGCGCGCCTTCTCGTCGGTCACCGAATTGAAGATCGGGTCGAACGGAAACAGCGGATCATTCGGGAAATACATCTGCGTCACCAGACGCGAGATGAAGGAATGACCGAACACCGAGAAATGGATGTGGGCGGGGCGCCAGGCATTGTGATGATTGCCCCACGGATAGGCGCCGGGCTTCATGGTGATGAATTTGTAGTTGCCCTGCGCGTCCGTCACGGCGCGGCCGGCGCCGGTGAAATTCGGATCCAGCGGGGCTGGGTGCTGATCGACGACGTGGACGTAGCGGCCGCAGGCATTGGCCTGCCACAGTTCGACCAGCGTGTTCGGCACGCCGCGGCCGTCTTCGTCCTGGACCTGGCCGTGGACGATGATGCGTTCGCCAATGGGCTCGCCGGCATGCATGGTGGTGAGGTCGCTGTCACCGGGTCGCACCGTCTCGTGGCCATAGGCCGGGCCGGTCAGTTCCGACAGCGACTTTTTGATCATGATCAGCGGCTTCTGGGGGGCACGCTTGATGGTGCTCTTGTAGCCGGGTGACAGGCGCGGCGCGTGCGCCGCATTGCTTTCGACGGGATAGATGAGCGTCATGTTTCCTCCTGCAGATCACGGTGTCCCTCATGGTTCGCGCGTCTCGAACCATGAGGAATGTGGCGCTCATCCTTCGAGACGCGCACAAGAGCGCGCTCCTCAGGATGAGGACGACTAGTTCAGCTTCTCGATCGCCATCGCCACGCCCTGGCCGACGCCGACGCACATGGTGGCCAAAGCGAGCTTGCCGCCGCGCTTCTCCATGCCGTGCACCGCCGTCATCGCCAGGCGCGCGCCGCTCATGCCGAGCGGGTGGCCGAGCGCGATGGCGCCGCCATGCGGGTTGACGAAGTCGGCACCGTCGCTGACGCCGAGCTGGCGCAGCACAGCAATACCCTGCGAGGCAAAGGCTTCATTGAGCTCGATCAAATCGAAATCGCTGATCTTCAGCCCAAGCCGTTCCATCAGCTTGCGTGTCGCCGGCACCGGGCCGATGCCCATGATGCGCGGCGCGACGCCGGCCGAGGCCAGGCCGAGGATGCGCGCGCGGGGCGTCAGGCCATGCTTCTTCACCGCGGCTTCCGAGGCGAGGATCATCGCCGCGGCGCCGTCATTGACGCCGGAGGCGTTGCCGGCGGTCACGGTGCCGTCCTTGCGCACGATCGGGCGCAGCTTGGCGAGGCCTTCCAGCGTGGTTTCGGGGCGCGGATGCTCGTCCTTGTCGACGATGATCGGGCCGGCCTTGCCGCCGGGCGCCGACACCGCAATGATTTCCTCGGCGAAATAGCCGGATGCAATGGCCTTGCCTGCGCGCTGCTGCGAGGTGATGGCGAAGGCGTCCTGGTCGGCGCGCGAAATCTGGAAATCCTGGGCGACGTTCTCGCCGGTCTCCGGCATGGCATCGACGCCATATTTTTCCTTCATCAGCGGATTGACGAAGCGCCAGCCGATGGTGGTGTCGAAGATGTCAGCCGAGCGCGAAAACGCTTCCGGCGCCTTGCCCATCACGAACGGCGCGCGGGTCATGGATTCGACGCCGCCGGCGATGGCGAAATCGATCTCGCCGGCGCGGATGGCGCGGGCGGCGGCTCCGACGGCATCGAGACCGGAGGCGCAGAGGCGGTTAAGTGTGGCGCCCGGAACCGAATCCGGCAGACCGGCCAGCAGCAGCGCCATGCGGGCGACGTTGCGGTTGTCCTCGCCGGCCTGGTTGGCGCAGCCGAAATAGACCTCATCGATGGCGGTCCAGTCAACCCCGGGATTGCGCTCCATCAGCGCCTTGATCGGGGCGGCGGCGAGATCGTCGGCACGGACCTTGGCCAGCGAGCCGCCGAAGCGGCCGATCGGGGTCCGGACGGCGTCGCAGACAAATACATCGCTCATTGATTTTCTCCCTGAATGCCGCCATCCGCGTTGGATCGCTGGAAATTGGAAGTGTTTTAAGAAGGCCCGCACGGGAGGTCAATTGAAGGCTTGCTGTGAGGGCCGCGTTCCCGGGAGAGCCGATATGCGGCAATGGTTGACCTGTCAACCAGCCTGACCTGACGATGGGGAAAACCGCGGGTTTCATGGCCGGGCGCATAGGAATGGACGGTAAAAATTTGCTAGCGTCCGCCGCCATGACGATCCAGCAGACCATCCCCGCCCCGCCCGAGCCCGCCGTCACCGCGGAGGACATCACGCGCGTCTCGCCGATGATGGAACAATACCTCGAGATCAAGGCCGCCAATCCCGGCCTGCTGCTGTTCTACCGAATGGGCGATTTCTACGAACTGTTCTTCGAGGACGCCGAGATCGCCTCGCGCGCTCTGGGCATCGTGCTGACCAAGCGCGGCCGCTACCAGGGCGCCGACATCCCGATGTGCGGCGTGCCGGTGGAGCGCTCCGACGATTACCTGCACCGGCTGATCGCCCTCGGCAACCGCGTCGCGGTCTGCG